>NZ_CP034900.1:316467-632934 GCF_005082365.1 Buchnera aphidicola (Artemisaphis artemisicola)
TTTTCTTTGTGATTCTGGTTCCGTTTCTATTGAAGTAGCAATGAAAATGTTAATACAATATTGGCAATCATTAGGTCAAAAACGAAGATTGTTTTTAACAATTAAAAATGGATATCACGGTGATACTTTTGCAGCTATGTCAGTATCTGATCCTGAAAATTCTATACATAAAATTTACAATAATTTACTACCAAAAAATTTATTTGCAAATACTCCAAAATCTTCTTTTCATAAAAATTGGAATACTAGTGATATTATATCTTTTAAAGAAAAAATAGAAAAAAATTCGCTTAAAATAGCAGGAGTGATATTAGAACCTATAGTTCAAGGTGTAGGAGGAATGAATTTTTATCATCCTACATTTTTAAAAGAAATAAAAATTTTATGTGATTATTACCGTATACCGTTGATTTTTGATGAAATTGCAACTGGTTTTGGTCGTACTGGAAAATTTTTTGCTTTTGAACATGCTAATGTAGTACCAGATATACTATGTTTAGGAAAAGCTATGACTGGCGGTACAATTACTTTAGCTGCCACCTTAAGTTCTCGACATATCGCAAATACTATTAGCGAAAGTAATGTAAAATGTTTTATGCATGGTCCTACTTATATGGCAAATCCATTAGCATGTGCTGTTGCTAATGCTAATATAAAAATATTAAAAACTAATGAATGGAAAACACAAGTATCTGATATCGAAAGTCAACTTTCTAAAAATTTGTTACCATTAATTAATCATCCTTATGTAACTGACGTACGTATATTAGGTGCAATTGGCGTTGTAGAATGTTCTCGTTCGGTTAATATGTTTTTAATACAAAAATTTTTCGTAAAAAATGGTGTATGGATTAGACCATTTAAAAATCTAATTTATATTGTACCTCCTTATATAATAAATACTTATGCATTAAAAAAATTAATAAATGTAATTATTGAAGCATTGGATGATAATTCCTTGTTTATATAAATATTATTATAATTTATGTATTACTACCCATATAGGTCTTTTACCAGTATGATGTATATTCAATAATTTTAATTCTCCAGTTTCATTATTTATACTATAAATAATTAATTTATTAGATTTTTCACCAGCAACTATTAAATATTTATTCGTAAAATCAATAGCAAATGACCGAGGTTGTTTTTCTGTTTTATAATTTTTATAAAAAACAATTTTATTATTATTTTGATTAATATGAAATAATGAAATTATATTAAAAAATCGATCAGAAGCATATAAAAAACGTCCACAAGAAGTCAATTTAATATCGGAAGACCAATGTTTTTTTTGAAATTGATCTTTTAAAAGATTAATATTTTGTATATGTTTTATATGTATTCTATTATTGATTTTATTAATATTCCATACATCTATAGTACCATTTAATTCATTTATAGTATAAATAAAATCTTGATTTGGATGAAAAACGATATGACGAGGTCCTGATTTTTTTTGAACATTTAAAAATTGTTGTTCAGTACTTTGTAATATTCCAAAATTTGTTAAATAATATAAATAAATACGATCTTCTTTAAGAGATGTTACAAATAATATATTATATTTATCATTTATTCTAGCACAATGACAACCTTGTATATTATGAATAATTTGTATTGCATTTTGAGGTATTCCATATTGATTTAATGAATTAACATTAAGACAGTTTGCATGATAAGAACTGCAAAATAAAAATTCATTAGTATGATTAAGAGAAATATAATTTGCTTTTCCTGTAATCGAAATACTACTTTTTTTTTCTAAAAAGCCATTATCGTCTATAAAATATGTAATAATTTCATTATTAGAACTAACTCCAGCATATAATAGATTTTTTTCTTTCATAATTTCAATAGGTTGAACTTCAGCATATGTTTCAATTTTTTGAATTAAATTCATGTTCCCATTACAATGTAAATTCCATACTTCAATGCTTTGACTGTCTGAGTTTGCAATGTAAACAACTT
Source organism: Buchnera aphidicola (Artemisaphis artemisicola) (assembly GCF_005082365.1). Classification (NCBI taxonomy): domain Bacteria; kingdom Pseudomonadati; phylum Pseudomonadota; class Gammaproteobacteria; order Enterobacterales; family Erwiniaceae; genus Buchnera; species Buchnera aphidicola. The sequence continues at coordinate 318,439 of NZ_CP034900.1, forward strand.
GTCTCATATTATTCCTTTGATTTTTTTTAATAAAAATTTATATAGTATTTTACTATAAAAAATTTATTATCATCAAATATAATTTAATTTAATTTAAAAAAATTAACATAAGATTTTTTAATAATATTTAAATATTATTTTTTTTTAATTTTTTTAATAATTCTATAATCCATTTCAAACGAATAACATCATTGTTTAAATTAATAGTAAATTTTAATTTTGTTGAACTTATCATTTTCCAAACATTTGGTTCTTCTGAAAATATTTTAAGTAAATATTGAGTATTAACAGAATTATTTTTATGAAATTCTATAAAACCTATATTTTTATTAGATTTTATATATTTAATACCTAATTTATATGCAATTAATCGTATTTTAGCAATTGTAATTAAGTTTTCAGAAAAATCAGGTAATTTACCAAATTCTTTTATTAATGTATATTTTATTTTTTCTATTTGTTTTTCATTTTGAGCACTAGCTATTTTTTTATAAAAAAACAACCTTGTATTGACATTTATAATATAATCTTCAGGAAATAAAGAAGATACATTTAATTCTATTTCTAATGGTTTTTCTACTAATTCATTAACAGTTAAACTTTTTCCAGTTTTTAATAAATTAATAGCATTCTCCAATAATTTTACATATAAAGAAAAACTAATGTTTTTCATATGTCCGCTTTGCTCTTTACCTAATAATTCACCTATTCCACGAATTTCAAGATCTTGATTTGATAAAGAAAAACCTCCTCCAAAATTATTAACTGACGAAATTGCTTCAAGTCTTTTTTTCGCATCAGAAGTAATTTGACTAAAATTATTAACAATAAATAAAGCATACGCTTGATGATTTGATCTGCCAATACGACCACGTAATTGATGAAGTTGAGACAATCCAAAATGATCGGCATTTTCAATAATAATTGTATTAGCTCTTGGTATATCAACACCGCTTTCAACAATTGTAGTACAAATTAAAACATTAAATTTATTTTTATAAAAATCAGTCATAATTTTTTTTAAATCTATATTATTCATCTGTCCATGACCTATCTTAATATTAGCTTCAGGAATTAATATTGATAATTTTTCAGCAATATTATTAATATTTTTAACTTTATTATATATATAATATACTTGTCCTCCTCTTGATATTTCACGCAATATTGTTTTTCTTACTAATAATGGACAATATTCTTTAATAATAGTTTTGATTGCTAATCTTTGAGCTGGAGGTTTTTCTATAATAGATAAGTCTTTTATGCCAGTCATAGCCATGTTTAAAGTACGAGGTATAGGTGTAGCAGTTAAAGTTAATATATCAATATCAGAATAGTTTTTTTTAATAATTTCTTTATGATTAACCCCAAATTTATGTTCTTCATCAATAACTAATAATCCGATATTGTACCATGTAATTTTTTTAAATATTAATTTATGTGTTCCTATTAAAATGTCAATTTGACCATTTTTAGTATTTTGAAAAATTAAATTTTGTTCTTTTTTACTTTGAAATCTAGATAATATATGAATATTAACAGGCCAATTAGAAAAACGAATTTTAAAATTTTTATAATGTTGCCGTGCTAATAAAGTAGTTGGAACTAAAATAGCTACTTGTTTTTTATTAGATACAGATAAAAAAGCTGCTCTCATTGCGACTTCTGTTTTTCCAAAGCCTACATCGCCACAGATTAAACGATCCATAGGAGTTGATTTACACATATCTTTTAATACAGCTTTTATAACTTGATTTTGATCATTTGTTGTTTCAAATAAACAATCTTTACAAAACATTTGATATTTTTTTTCATCATGTTTAAAAGAAAAACCTTTTTTAGATTCTCTTTTTGCATAAATTTCTAATAATTTTGCAGCATGATCGTGTACAGTTTTACTGATTCTTTTTTTATCTTTATGCCATTCATCACTGCCTAATTTATGAAGTGGAGCATTTTTTATCGATGAATCAGTATAAGATGAAATAAGATGTAAATATGAAACTGGTACATATAATTTATCTCCTTCTGCATATAAAATAATTAAATATTCAGATTTTATACTAGCAGTTTTTATAGTAGTTAGTCCTTGATATCGTCCAATTCCATGTTCAATATGTAAAATGGGTTGATTTAAAATAAGATCAGAAAGATGATTCTTTTTAAGAACTGTAGTATTTTTTTTAATATAAGAAATATATTGATTTTTAGATAACAATGGCAATAAATCTTGTGTAGAAATAAATAAAATATTGTTTTTTTTATCTAAAAATCCATTTTTCAGTTCTTGTATCATATAAAAATAATCAAAATTTTTATTGATATCAATAATTTTTTTAATACATTGTGGATGAATGTTATTTTTTATTAAAAAATTTAAAATTGTTTTTAAAAACTTATTTTTTGTTAAAGAAAATATAATTCTTCCTGAAAATAAACGCAAATTATATAATAATTGATTATTTGATTGTTGATTTTGAATTTTTTGAAATAAATTTAACAAATTTTGGTATTTAAAATAAATAATTTTTTTATTTTTTAAGATTTTATTTTCTGTAATTTTCATAGAATTATATTATTTTTAAAGAAAGTAATAAAAATTTAATTTTAATAAATATTTTAATAATTAAAAAAAAATTTTTTATTTAATAAAATCAATATTTTTATAAAGTTTATTAAATCGATTTAGATATTTTATAATAAAATAAGCAAAAGATAAAAAATAAAAATTTTTATTAAATCTATATATGTCTAATTTTAGATAATTTTAAATTATTAAAAAATCAATATTAATTGCATCAATTAAAAATTTTTTTATAATTAGTTATATTTTATAATCTTTTTAATTTTATGAATTTAAATACTTAAAATAGTATATATTCTTTCTATTTAATATATTTTATTCATGAAATATTTATTTATTTTAAGACAATATTTTAATGTATAAACCTATATCTTTTTTTATTGGTTTTCGTTATCTTTGGAATTCTCATTTACCAAAATTTAAAAAATTTATTACTATTCTATCTATTTTAGGCATTAGCATTAGTACATCTTCACTAATTATTATATTGTCTATAATAAACGGATCTGAAAATAATTTTAAAAAAAATATTTTGACTTTTATTCCACATTTGATAATCACCAATCAAAATAAATATATCAATAAAAATAAATTTCCTAAAGATATTTTACAATCACAAGAAATCGAAAAATTTTCTACTTTTATAAGTAAAGAAGTGATTGTAAAAAATAAAAACAACGTAGCTATGGCGGAAATAATTGATTTTGATCCTAATAACTATGATAATGTGAAAAAGTATAGTACTAACGATGTTTTAGATAAATTAAAATCAGGTGAAAATAATATAATTATAGGAAAAGAATTAGCTAAAAAAATTCATGTTAATATTGGTGATAAAATCACATTAATTGTTTTATCTGATAAAAAAAATTATTTTTCAGGAAAGATTTTTAATGAATGTGTATTTAAAATTATTAATACATTTAGCACTCAAAATGAAGTTGATTATTATCAAATATTAATGAATAAAGAAGATGTTTTAAAATTTTTAAATTATTCGAAAAATTATGTTACTGGATGGAGATTTTGGCTAAAAAATCCATTAGATTTTAATATAAACGAACTAAAAAAAATATCAACTCAACTAGTTGTATTAGATTGGAAATTACAAAAAGGTGAATTTTTTAAAGCTATAAAAATAGAAAAATATATGATGTTATTCTTATTTTTCTTGATTTTATTCATATCTATTTTAAATATATTTATTACACTTACTGTATATATAATAGAAAAGAAGAATGCTATTGCTATTTTGAAAACACAAGGATTATTGAATTGGAAAATTATGTTGATCTTTATTATTATAGGATCTAGTACAGCTATTATTGGAAGTTTTTTTGGTACAGCAATTAGTATTGCATTAATTATACAAAATGATTTGTTAAAATTTTTTATTAAAATTTTTTTTCATGAAATTAATATTACAATAATAATTAAACCATTTCAGATTATTTTAATTAATTTAATTTCTATATTATTAACAATAATTACAATCGTATACCCAACTTTGAAGGCTATTCGATTACAACCAGTTAAGCTTTTATCAAATGAATAATATTATAAAATGTGTTGATTTAACTAAATCTTATAAAAATGGAAATACAGTTTTAAATATTTTAAAAAATATATCATTTGAATTAAAAAAAGGAGAAATAGTAGCAATTATAGGAAAATCAGGTTCAGGAAAAACTACTTTACTACATTTACTTGCGGGACTAGACAGCCCAACTTCTGGTAGTATATTTTTTGACGGTAAATCGTTCAATTCAATGTCATCTAATCAAATAGCAGATTTTAGAAATATAAAATTAGGTTTTATTTATCAGTTTCATCATTTATTATTAGATTTTAATGTATTAGAAAATGTTGCAATGCCTCTTTTAATCAGTAAAAAAAATAATAAAGATTCTGAAGAAAAAGCATACGAAATGCTAAAAAAAGTTCGATTAGAAAATAAAATCAAAAAATATCCATCTGAACTTTCTGGAGGAGAAAGACAGCGTGTTGCTATTGCTCGAGCTTTTATAAATACACCAGTTTTAGTAATAGCAGATGAACCGACCGGTCATTTAGATATGTACAATTCACAAATTTTTTTAAATTTAATGTTACAATTAAACATTGATTTTAATACTTCTTTTATAATTGTCACACATGATCCTTTTCTAATAAAAAAAATATCTATTTTATTCAAAATAAAAAATGGTCAACTATTCAATTATAAAAATTAATCATAAAAAAACATTAGATGAATTTTTTACCTTTTTTAATCTCAAAAAGATTGTGTATCGCACAAAAGAAAAGTTATACGTTGTTTTTAATTTCTATTTTATCAAAAATAGGAATATCTATTAGTGTATTTGCCTTAATAATAAGTTTTAGTGCATTAAATGGATTTAAAATACTATTAAATAAAAACGTTTTATCTACTTTTCCACATGGTATTATTCAATTAACTAATCAATCTTCATTAAAATGGCAAGATGTAATAAACGAACTAAAAATTATTCCAGAAATAATTTATTCTGAACCTTATCTTGTTACTAAAGGACTATTAATAACTAATAATAAGATAAAATCAATTGAAATTAAAAGTTTTAAAAATATTAAAAATATTAAAGAAAAATTTTCTTTAGAAATAAGTGATAATTTTTTTAAAAAAAAAAATAATAATGAAATTATTATTTCATCTCATTTGTCAAAGTACTTATCCATTAAAAAAGGTGACTGGATTAAATTAATTATTTTAAATGAAAATACAAATAATTTTAATTTTAATTTAAAATATTTTTCTTTTAAAATTATAGGTATTTTCAAATCAAATAGCATCTTAGATTCATATATAGGATATATTCCGTTTGATTTTTTCAAAAAATATCTTCTTATAAAAAATAAAATTAATTTTATTGAATTACATATGTCTGATCCCTTAAATGCGAATCAAATAATTTTAAAAGTTGCTAGAAAAATAAAAATTCCTCTTTTTATATATACTTGGATTAATAGTTATAAAAGTATTTATAATGACATTCAAACTATTAAAGCAATTATATGTATAACACTTTTATTATTAGTACTAATATCATGTTTTAGTATTGCATCTATTTCTTTAATGACTATATCAAAAAAAACACAACAAATAGCAATTTTACGTAGTATTGGAGCTAATAATTATCTGATTCAAATAATTTTTTTATATTATGGAATACGTTCTATAATAATAGGCGGTTTAATTGGTTTATTTTTTGGAATAATAACAGTTTTAAACTTTAAAAGTATAATTTGTTTTTTAGAAAAATACTTTAAAGATAATATATTATTAGATAATATTTATTATAATAATTTTTTTTTATTAGAATTAAATCTATCAGATATAATTATAATATTTATAAGTATCCTATTCATAGGAATGATAACAAATTGGTATCCAGCATATTATGCTTCAAAAATTAATCCAAGCGAAATATTAAAAGAATATTAAAATTAATAATTAAAAAAATATTAACAAAATAAATTAAAATTGTATTTGACTATCTTATATTAAAAAAAACTTTTTAACTGGTGAAAATATGACAATTAAAGTAGGTATAAATGGATTTGGTCGAATTGGACGCGTATTATTTCGACTTGCTCAAAAGCGTAGTGATATTGAAATTATAGCTATTAACGATTTATTAAGTCCTCAATATATAGCTTACATGTTAAAATATGATTCTACACATGGTCTTTTTAAAGAAAATATTGAAATTGATAATAATGATATTATTGTAAATGGAAAAAAAATTCGTATTACTGCAATTAAAGATCCTGAAAAATTAATGTGGAATGATTTATGTATTGATGTAGTAATTGAATCAACAGGTCTTTTTTTAACAAAAGAAACAGCTTATAAACATATTTTAGCAGGATCAAAAAAAGTAGTTGTAACAGGTCCTTCAAAAGATGATATTCCTATGTTTGTAAGAGGAGCTAATTTTCATAAATATAAAGGAGAAAAAATTGTATCAAATGCATCTTGTACAACTAATTGTTTAGCTCCTTTATCTAAAATAATAGATGAAAACTTTGATCTTATTGAAGGTTTAATGACAACTGTTCATGCTAGTACAGCAACTCAAAAAATTGTAGATAGTGCATCAAATAAAGATTGGAGAGGTGGTAGAGGAGCTCTTCAAAATATTATTCCATCTTCTACTGGAGCTGCTATTGCTGTTGGAAAAGTTTTACCTAATTTAAATGGAAAATTAACTGGAATAGCGTTTCGAGTACCGGTATCAAATATATCTGTAGTAGATTTAACAGTACGTTATAAAAAATCTGCTACATATAAAGAAATATGTCAAGTAATCCAACAAGCTTCTAAAAAAGACATGAAAGGAATTTTAGGATATACTGAAGATGAAGTAGTTTCTACAGATTTTAATGGTCAAGAACTAACTTGTATTTTTGATTCTAAAGCAGGTTTATGTTTGAATAATAATTTTGCTAAATTAGTTGCTTGGTATGATAATGAAACAGGTTATTCTAGCAAAGTTCTTGATTTAGTTTCTTTAATATCTAGAAAATAAATTCAAATTAAAGATAATTTTATTAAAAAATATATTTATTATTTTAAAAAATATTGCAAATTATATTAAATTTATATAATGATAAATATATTTTATTCTTTTTATACTGATAGCGGTATTAAGTAAATGCTTAATACTGCTATTTAATTAGAAAAATATACTGCAACAGTACTTTTTACTGTCTAGCCATTCGAATCAAACACGGTGAATAATAAGTATCACTTCTCCAAGGATTAATATCAATTCCTCCTCGACGTGTATATTTTGCATATATACTAAGTTTTTGAGGTTTGCAAATATTTTTTATATCATTAAAAATTCTTTCAACACATTCTTCATGAAATTCATTATGATAACGAAAAGAAATTAAATAAGATAACAATCCAGAATGATCAATTGCTTGTCCAGTATATATTATTTGTATTGACGCCCAATCAGGTTGTTTGGTAATAGGACAATTAGATTTTAATAAATGACTATATAAAGATTCTTGTATAATTGTTTTTTTAAATGCATTTATAAGAAATGATGGATTATATGTATAACATTTAATTTCAATATTTTGATTATCTATACAAAAACCTTTGAAATTTGAAATTTTTTGATCCTTAATTTGATTTAAATTAAATAATTCTACAGAGACTTTTCCAATAACGCATTTACTAAGATCATGTTTTAAAATCTCAATTAATTTTGTATGATTATCAATTTTTTTTTCATTAAAACTGTTGATATAAAATTTAAAACTTTTAGATTCTATAATATTTATACTATTTATATTAATTTTAATTTTAGCAACAGCTATTTTTGGTAATCCTTTTTTATTTAACCAAGATAATTCATATAAAGTCCAAATATCTTCTCCAATAAAAGGTATTTTTATATTACTTAATTTAATAATTTTACGATGTTTTTTGCGAGGTATGCTTTTTAATAAACTATAATGATTTATTTTCAAACTCATATTTTTTCTTTTTTTATCTAATAATTTATTATAAATATCGGGCAAAATATATATATATATTTTATAGAATATTATTAAAAAAGATAATATACAATAAATTTTATATTTTTTTTGAATTAAAATGAGAAAGAATTATTTTTAACCATTTTTTAATTCTTTCTTTTGTCTTTTCTGCCTGTCGATCTTCATCTAAAACTAATCCAATAAAATAATCTTTATTTAATAAGGATTTAGAATCTTCAAAATTATACTCTTGAGTAGACCATTTTCCAATAATATTAGCTTTATTTTTTTTTAAAATAGCATAAATAACACTCATTGCATCACAAAAATATTCTCCATAATCTTCTTGGTCTCCACAGCCAAATAATGCGACAGTTTTATTAAAAAAATTAATTTTTTTTAAAGTTGGTAAAAAATCATCCCAGTCACATTGCACTTCGCCATAATACCAAGTAGGAACGCCTAATATTAAAAAATTAAAATTTTCAATATCCTTTTTAGTCGCATTGCTAATATCATATAATTCAGCAATATCCTTACCTACATAATGGTGAATTAATTTTGCTATTTTTTCTGTATTTCCAGTATCACTTCCAAAAAAAATACCTATTTTTTTCATATTTAATCTCCTATAATAAAAGATATTTTTAAAAAAAATAATATACAAATAAACATTCATAATATATTTAGAAAAAATTTTTCTAAAAAATGTTATTATTAGTCAAGTAAATAATTTTTTACTTAAAATAAACACTTAAACGGAATAAATTATAAAATTTTTTTTAACACTATCGTTCTATTAATCAAGGATTTTTTATATATTAATATATAAAATATAAAATTATGCAAAAAAATTTAATTTGGTTTCGAAATGATCTTCGTGTATATGACAATAGAGCGTTACATGAAGCATGTAAATTAGAAGAAGATAAAGTTATCAGTTTATTTATTGATGCCCCTATACAATGGAGTTCTTACAATATATCTAAAAAAAAACATCTTTTATTGAACAACATCTTATTGATTTAAAAAAAGAATTATTTAAGTTGAACATTGTATTATATTATCATAAATCTAAGGATTTTTTAAGTTCTATAAAATATTTAATATATTTTTGTGAAAAACATAAAGTAAATAACTTATTTTATAATTATCAATATGAAATAAATGAACGTAATCAAGATGATTTAGTAAAAAAACGATTATCCGAAAAGGGTATTTTTACAAAATGTTTCCATGATAAAATTTTATTTTCTAGTAAAAAAATTAGAAATTCAAATAATAAAACATATAAAATTTTTTCTTCTTTTAAAAAAAAAATAATACAAAATTTATATAATAATTTACCAAAATGTCTTCCTATTCCTTTTAAAAGAAAACCAGATAAAGATCTTTTTTTAGATAACAGTTTCTTAAATAATTCAAAATTATATTTTGACAAAGAAATTTTTCCTATTGGAGAAAAAAAGGCTATTCATTTTTTGAAAAAATTTTTGAAGAATAAAATTCAGAATTATTCTTTTCAGAGAAATTTTCCTTTTTTAGATAGTACTAGCATGCTGTCTCCTTATTTATCTTCAGGAATAATATCATCGCGTTATTGTCTTTTAATGATTTTTAGAAGAAGAAAATATATATCACTAAATGAATTTTTTACATGTTCTTGGTTGAATCAAATATTGTGGCGCGAATTTTATTATCATTTGCTAATTGGTTTTCCGAAAGTTACTAGAGGAGAATCATTATCTATTTGGGAAAAAAATATTCATTGGAATGATAATAAAAATCAATTTGATGCTTGGAAAAAAGGGAAAACTGGCTTTCCTATTATTGATGCAGGCATGAGACAATTAAACGAATTAGGATGGATGCATAATCGATTAAGAATGATTACATCAAGTTTCTTAGTCAAAAATTTATTAATTGATTGGAGAAAAGGAGAAAAGTATTTTATGTCTCGTTTAATTGATGGAGATTTAGCGTTAAATAATGGAAATTGGCAATGGTCTGCATCTATTGGAAGTGATTCTGTTTCTTATATAAGATTTTTTAATCCTTATCATCAATCAAAAACTTTTGATGCATCAGGTCTTTTTATAAAAAAATTTATTCCAGAATTAAAAAATATACCTAATAATTATATTCATCAACCACATGAATGGTTAAAAAAGAATAATAATACAATAAATTATCCTGAACCTATTGTAGATTATTGTGAAAGTAGAAAAAAAACTTTATTAATATATAATCAAGCACGACTAAATTATAAAAAATAGGAAAAAATTACATGAATAATTTTTTTTTAGAAAATATTCTTAATAAGAAATTATTATCTTGTACATATAAAGATATAGTTCCTAATGGTTTACAAATAGAAGGAAAATCAACAGTAAAAAAAATTATTACAGGAGTTACTGCTTGTCAAGATTTATTAGATCAAGCAGTATTATATAACGCTGATGCAATAATAGTTCATCATGGTTATTTTTGGAAAAATGAATCGAAATATATACACAATATGCAAAGAAAAAGATTAAAAACTATATTGTCTAATAACATTAATTTATACAGTTGGCATTTACCTTTAGATATCCATCCTGAATTAGGTAATAATGCACAAATCGCTAAAAAATTAAATATTTGCATTCAAAAAAACATCATAACACCTTATGTATTTTGGGGAAATTTTAAAAAAAAAATAACAGGATTTCAATTATCAAAAATAATTGAAGAAAAATTTAAAAAACATCCTATACATATATCTAAAAATGCTCCAAATTATATTAATCATATTGCTTGGTGTAGCGGAAGAGGACAAGGTTTTATTAAAGACGCTTATAAATTTGGAATAGATGCTTTTTTAACAGGTGAAATTTCAGAAGAAACTACTCATATTGCCCAAGAACTAGGTCTACATTTTTTTGCTTTAGGGCATCACGCTACTGAAAAAGATGGCATCAAAGCGCTAGGAAAATGGTTAGTTAAAAAGCATGATTTAGATGTTAATTTTATTGATATTTATAATCCTGCATAATTTTAAATTATAAATAACATTATTTATAAAAATTTAATTTAACAATTTTTTTAAAAAGAAAACAATGAAAAAAAATACAATAGAATATTGGCTAGATTCATCTTGGTTATCTGGAGCAAATCAAAACTATATAGAAAAAATATATAATAATTTTTTAATAAATCCTGAATCTGTTAATCATAAATGGCGTGAAAGATTCTTGGAAATATCTAATAATCAAAAAAAATACTATGAAATAAATAGATTTTTACTTATAAATAAAATTAATTATCTTATTAATTCATTTCGTACAGTAGGTTATAAAAAATCTTTAATTGATCCTCTTCAACTAAAAAAGTATAAAGAAGTACAAAGTTTAAAACTTTCATATTATGATTTAACAAAAGAGGAAATAAATAAAAATATTAATATAAATTTTAAAAATTGTACTAATTTTAATATTAGTATTAAAAATTTATATAAAATATTATCTAAAAAATATTGTAGTTCTATTGGTTTTGAATATATGTATATCGATAATAATTTAGAAAAAGACTGGATTTCAAATTATATAGAGTCTATTTTTAAGGAACATCAATTTGAAACAAAAGAAAAAATAAGTTTTTTAAAAAAAATAACTTATGCTGAAATTTTAGAACAATATCTTGGAAAAAAATTTCCTGGTGCAAAACGTTTTTCTTTAGAAGGAGCAGAAACATTAATACCTATTCTTCATGAAGTAATAAATTTTGCAAAAAAAAATAATATATCTGAAATAATATTAGGAATGGCCCATAGAGGTCGATTAAATGTACTTGTTAATGTTTTCAATAAAAGTCCTCAAATTTTATTTGATGAATTTTCTGGTATTAATATTTCTAATGAAATTAGTGGCGATGTTAAATATCACATGGGAGGAATCGCAGAAATACAAAACAATAAAAAAATAAAAATAAAAATGGCATGCAATCCATCTCATTTAGAGATAATTACTCCAGTAATTGCAGGAATCACAAGAGCTTCTATTGAAAGAATGAACAATCTTGATTTTAAGATTTTACCTATTAGCATTCATGGAGATGCTTCTATTATTGGTCAAGGTGTAGTCCAAGAAATTTTGAATATGTCTCAAACACCAGGTTATAAAATAGGAGGAATTATTCATATTATTATTAATAATCAAATTGGATTTACAACTTCGGATCGCAAAAATCTTCGCTCTAGTGAATATTGCACAGATATTGCTAAAACTATTCAGGCACCTATATTCCATGTTAATGCAGATGACGTAGAATCAACTATTTTTACTATCCGATTAGCTCTTAATTTTATAAAAAAGTTTAAAAAAGATGTTTTTATAGATTTAGTTTGCTATAGACGTCATGGACATAATGAAGCAGATGAACCATCAGTTACACAACCTATAATGTATCAAAAAATAAAAAATCATCCCACTGTAAGAGATATTTATTCTCGTTTATTAATATCTAAAAAATTAATAACATCTAAACAAAATATAGAAATTATTAAAAAATATTCTTATAAATTACAAACAGGTCAATATATTTTTTCAAGAAATAAAAAAATAAATTTTTTATATGAAAATAAAAATATTTCACTAGAAAAAAAACAAAAAAAAAATATAATACCAAAAATTAATATTTCAGATTTAAAAGATTTAGCTTGTTTAATTAACACTATTCCTGATTCAATTAATACACATAATCGAGTTAAAAAAATTTATCAAGAAAGATTTAAAATGGCTCAAGGATTAAAATTATTTGATTGGGGTGCAGCTGAAACATTATCTTATGCTACTATTATAGATAAAGGATTCTCTTGTCGTATTTCTGGAGAGGATGTCAGTAGAGGAACTTTCTTTCATCGTCATGCTTTTATTCATGATCAAATTAGTGGTTTTACTTATGTGCCTTTAAATCACATAAAAATAAATCAAGGAAAATTTCAAATATGGGATTCTGTATTATCAGAAGAAGCAGTATTAGCTTTTGAATATGGATATTCTTTATTTCCAAATAATGGATTAACTATTTGGGAAGCTCAATTTGGAGATTTTATTAATGGTGCTCAAATAGTTATTGATCAGTTTATAAGTTCTGGAGAACAAAAATGGAATGTCAAAACTAATTTAGTTTTATTTTTACCTCATGGTTATGAAGGACAAGGACCTGAACATTCATCTGCTAGAATAGAAAGATTTCTTCAACTTTGTTCAGAAAAAAATATGAAAATATGCATACCAACTACATCATCACAAATATTTCATATTTTAAGAAAACATGTGTTTAATAATATTTATAAACCATTAATTATTTTTACTCCTAAATCTCTTTTAAGAAATCCAATGGCTGGTTCTTCTTTAAACAGTTTAGCAAATGGTAAATTTCAAAAAATAATAAATGAAATAGATCCTGTTATAAAAAAAGAAATACGTCTTATTTTTTGTTCTGGTAAAATTTATTACGATTTATTAAAAAATCGCATCAAACATAATATTAATAATGTTGTTTTAATTCGAATTGAACAGTTGTATCCTTTTCCTAAAGATGAAATGTTACAAATACTAAAAAATTATTTTTATATAAAAGATTTTATATGGTGTCAAGAAGAACCTGCTAATCAAGGAGCATGGGTTTATATTAAAGATCATTTAATTAAAATACTGCCAAAAAATATTTTGCTAAAATATATTGGTCGTCGATCTTCTGCTTCACCTGCAGTAGGAAATTTTTCTATTCATAAAATACAACAAGATACAATAATTAAAAAAGCACTAAATATCAATTAAATAACAGGATAAGGAATGAAAAAAACGAATATTCTTGTTCCAGATTTACCAGAATCTATTAGTGATGCAACAGTTGTAAAATGGCATAAAAAAATAGGAGAAAAAGTTTTTTTGAATGACAACATAGTTGATATAGAAACAGATAAAGTCATGTTAGAAGTATCATCTCCTTGTAATGGAATATTACAAAGTATTTTTGAAGAAGAAGGGAAAATTGTTAAACCCCAGCAAACACTAGGTCAAATAAATAATATAGAAGTGATTCATAATAATATTTCTAATAACTTTATAGATGAATATAAACAAAATTCTTCAAATAGAGAGAATCAATTATCTATAGATAATAAATTTTTTACTCAAGAAAATAAAAAATATTTAACTCCATCTATAAGAAGATTAATAAAAATACAAAAAATTAAAAAAAATGATGTAAATCAAAAAATAGAAATAGAAAATAAAATAAATAATACTGAGATAATACAAAATATTCCACAAAAATTAAATAAAATTATTCAAAAAAATGATTATACATTTGAAAAAAATAAATTTGAAAATCGAGTAAAAATGACTCGATTGAGACAAAAAATTGCAGAAAGATTGTTAGATAGCAAAAATAACACAGCTATGCTTACCACATTTAATGAAGTTAATATGAAACCAATTATACTTTTAAGAAAAAAATATGGTGAAAGTTTTGAGAAAAAATATGGCATTCGAATTGGATTTATGTCTTTTTTTGTAAAAGCTGTAATACAAGCATTAAAACAATTTCCACAAATAAATGCTTCTATAGATAATACAGATATAGTTTTTTATAAAAATTTTGATATAAGTATTGCAATTTCAACACCAAGAGGGCTGATAACACCAGTACTGAGAAATGCTGATAATATGTCGATGTCAGAAATAGAAAAAAAAATAAAAGAATTTTCTGTTAAAGGACTTCAAAATAAAATTGATATAAAAGAACTAATCGGAGGTAATTTTACTATTACTAATGGCGGTGTTTTTGGATCTTTAATGTCTACACCTATTATAAATCCTCCTCAAACCGCTATATTAGGAATGCATATTATTCAAGAACGTGCAATAGTAGTAAAAAGAAAAATTAAAATACTTCCAATGATGTATTTAGCATTGTCTTATGATCACCGTTTAATTGATGGAAAAGAATCAGTGAGTTTTTTAGTAACTATAAAAAATATATTAGAAGATTTTACTCGAATTTTAATTGATATTTAAAATATATAATGTTTTTAATATTTGATTTTTATTTTTTAACAAAAAAACTAATTTAATTTTTTATAAAATACACTTTTTTAAAAAATCTAAAAAATTTACAAAAAATAATTTGATAATAAATATTACACGATAATAACTTTATATATAAAGATTAAAGGAAAAATATGGAAACTACTAAACTAGTATTGATTAGACATGGTCAAAGTGAATGGAATAAATTAAATAAATTTACTGGTTGGCATGATATAAAATTATCTAAAAAAGGAAAAGATGAAGCAAAAGCTGCAGCGTTGCTTTTAAAAAAAGAAAAATTTTTTTTTAATTGTAGTTATACCTCTGTATTAAAAAGAGCTATTCATACTTTGCAAATTATTTTAGACAAATTAAACCAATCTTGGTTGCCAATTGAAAAATCTTGGCGTTTAAATGAAAGACATTACGGAGAACTAGAAGGATTAAATAAAGATGAAGTTATAAAACAATATGGAGAAGAAAAAGTTCTTTTATGGAGAAGAAGTTTTAATGTTAGTCCTCCCAAAATTAATATTAAAGATAATCGTTTTCCAGGACATGATAGACGTTATGCTCATTTAAATATTAATGAAATTCCTTTAGGAGAAAGCTTAGAAACTACTTCTCATAGAGTTATGCCTTATTGGAATAAGATTATTTATCCTCAATTAAAAAAACATAAAAAAATACTTATTGTTGCACATGGAAATTCTTTACGAGCTTTAATGCAATATTTAAATAAAATAGATAATAACGATATTATAGAATTAAATATTCCAACTGCCAAACCAATTATTATAGATTTTGATAAAAATAACAATGCTATTAAATGGCACTATCTAAAATAATTTTTTAAAAAATATTTTTCGTTTTTATAATCCTCTAAACTTCAATGCTAAATTTATATAGTTAAATATAGAATTATATTCTATAAAAGATTATTAATAATAAGTGAATAAAATTCAAAAAGTCAGAGGTTTTAGTGATTAAAAAAATTGGAGTCTTAACTAGTGGTGGGGATGCTCCAGGGATGAATGCAGCAATTAGAGGAGTTGTTAGAACAGCCTTAAGTGAAAAACTAGAAGTATTTGGTATTTATGATGGATATCTAGGTTTATATGAAAACCGAATGGTAAATTTAGATAGATACAGTGTATCTGATATGATTAATAAAGGTGGAACTTTTTTAGGATCAGCTAGATTTTCTGGTTTTCATAATAACGTAATACGTTCTATTGCAGTAAAAAATTTAAAGAAAAGAAAAATAGATGCTCTTGTTATTATTGGAGGAGACGGTTCTTATATAGGAGCCCAAAAATTAACAGAAATGGGTGTTCCATGCATCAGCATTCCTGGCACTATAGATAATGATGTTGCAGGTACTGATTATACAATAGGTTATTTTACAGCCTTGCAAACAGTTGTAGAAGCCATTGATAGATTACGAGATACTTCTTCTTCTCATCAACGTATTTCTATAGTAGAAGTAATGGGAAGATATTGTGGTGATTTAACGTTAGCTGCAGCTATTGCTGGAGGATGTGAATTTATTGTACTACCAGAAATTCATTATACTAAAGAAGAATTAGTTATTGAAATACAAGCAGGTATTGCTAAAGGGAAAAAACATGCTATCGTTGCAATAACAGAATATATTTGTGATGTAGAAAAATTAGCACAATATATTGAAAAAAAAACATATAGAGAAACAAGAGCAACTATTCTTGGTCATATTCAAAGAGGAGGTCCTCCAGTAGTATACGATCGCATATTAGCTTCAAGAATGGGTGCATATTCAGTAGAACTATTAATTAAAGGTTATGCAGGAAAATGTGTTGGAGTTCAAAATGAGCAAATGGTTTTCAATGATATAAAAAATGCATTAAAAAACATGAAGCGTCCTTTCAAAAAAGATTGGTTAATTACTGCTAAAAAGTTATACTAATTATGAAATTAGTGCCGGTATTTCCGGCGCTCTAATTTACTAAAATTATTTTATTTTCAAATAAAACCATATAGGTTTTTCAAAAATGACAATTTTTAGAAAAAAAAATATCATACAGCAATGTTTTTTTGAGTTTTTTGGAACAGGTCTGATAGTGTTTTTTGGAATAGGATGTTTAGCTGCTTCAAAATTAACAAATGTTAGCTTTAGTCAGTTTGAAATAAGTTGTATTTGGGGATTAGCAGTATCTATATCAATTTATTTCAGTTCTTCAATATCTGGAGCTCATTTAAATCCGGCTATTACTATTTTTTTTTGGTTGTCTTCTAAAATTAATAAAAAAAAAGTTTTACCGTATATTTTCTCTCAAATTTTTGGAGCTTTTTTTTTTACAACATTAATTTACTTTCTTTATTATGATTTATTCATTTTATTTAAAAATAAAAATAATATTATTATAGGAACTCAAGAAAGTCTTAATTTAGCCTCTATTTTTTGTGTTTATCCTAATTATAAAAATAGCTTTATTTATGATATTCTTGTCGAAATTTTTTCTACTGCTTTCTTTATGATTATTCTTTTAGAATTTAATAATAAAAAAAATATTTTTTTTTTATATCACAACTCTATACTACCTATTTTAATCGGAATATTAGTTTGCATGATTAATCTAGTTATTACTCCATTGAATAATATAAGTTTAAATCCAGCTCGTGATTTAGGTCCTAAAATACTTTTAAGTCTAACTGGATGGGGTTTTTTTGCTTTTAGTGGAGGAAATAGTAATTTTTTATATTGTATTATCCCTATAATAGGACCTATTCTAGGAACTAATTTAGGAGGTTGGATCTATAATAAAGTTATAATAAATAATTATCAAAAAAAAAATAATTTTTTATGAAAAAATCATATTTTCAGATATATTTATAATATTAAAAAATTGTTTTGCGTCTAAAGATGCATTTCCAATTAATAAGCCGTCTATATCTGGTTGCTTTAAAAAATCTTTAGAATTATATTGATTAATTGATCCACCATATTGAACAATTATGTCTTTTATATTAATAGGATCATGTTTTTTAATATATTCTTTGATAAATATATGTATTAATTGTACATCTTTAGGATGAGCTGATAATCCAGTACCAATAGCCCAAATAGGTTCATATGCAATAACTGTGTTTCTAAAAGCTAATTGTCCTGAATTTTTAAATATAGAATCTAATTGTTTTTCAATAACCTTTTTTGTTTGACCATTCTTTTTTTCTTCAGCTGTTTCACCTATACACAAGATAGGTATTAAATTTAGTTCTTTAATTAAATTAAATTTTTTTGCAATTAAATCGTTAGTTTCATAATGAAATAAACGTCTTTCAGAATGTCCAATAATAATATATTTTACTCCTATATCTTTTAACATTAAAATAGACGTTTCTCCGGTAAAAGCTCCTTTAAGATTAAGATCTACATTTTGTGAGCCAAGAAAAATATTATTAATATTACTAATAATTTGTCTTACGCGTTCTAAATAAACATTAGGAGGACAAATGACAATGGTATTTTTCTTTACATAATTAGAAAAATACAATTTTAAATATTCAAAAAAACTAGAAATCATTGTAATATTTCCGTTCAATTTCCAATTTGCAACAATTAAAAATTTTTTCATTACTTCACCTTAATATTTTTAAAGAATAGAAACTAAGCTTTTTTATAAAAAATTATATATAAACTTAGTTTCTACTTATAAAAAGAACATTACAATATACTATTTATATGTATTTGTTCGATTTCGTAATTGTTTTCCTGGTTTAAAATAAGGAACATATTTTTCATTTAATTGTACCTTTCTTCCAGTTTTTGGATTACGTCCAATACGAGAAGAACGATAATGCAAAGAAAAACTGCCAAAGCCTCGAATTTCGATTCTTTTTCCTTGTACTAATGAAATGGTTATATGTTCTAAAAGTTCTTTTATAGCACGTGCTATAATCTTATTTGATATGTGAATGTTTTTTTCAGCAATTCTTTCGAATAATTCTGATTTTGTCATAAATCCTCTATAATATATATCTTAAAAATTTAGAAATTTACATATTGTAAAAAATAAAATTCTAAGCGAATCATATATGATTTAATAAAGTAATTATTCAGTATTTTTAGCGGCTTTAAATGCTTCTTTCATAACATTAGAAAAAGAATCATCATTAATTTTATTGTTAGATGCGAGAATCAAATCTTTTTGTTCATGTTCTTCTAATACATGAACGACGAGATAAATTATTCGATTTTTTCGATCAAAACTAAATAATTTAACTAAAATTTTTTCTTCATTTTTAAACTTCTTAATTATTTCTTCATGGTGTACACTTGAAATATCAGATAATTTTATAATTCCTTCTATGCCTTCTTCTAATTTTATTACTACATATTTTTTATCAATAGACTTAATTTGTCCACTAATAATTCCGCCTTTTTTATGATTTGCAATGTATATATTAAACGGATCTTCTTCTAATTGTTTAATTCCTAAAGATATACGTTCTCTTTCTGCATCTACTTGCAGAACTACGGCAGATATTTCATCGCCTTTTTTATATTTTTTAACTGCTTCTTCTCCATTTAATTTCCAAGAAATATCAGATAAATGAACTAATCCATCAATACCTCCATCTAGACCGATAAAAATACCAAAATCTGTAATAGATTTTATTTTTCCAACAACATGTATTCCTTTTTTATGTGTTTCAGAAAATTCTTTCCATGGATTGGTTTTGCATTGTTTCAGACCAAGAGAAATGCGACGACGCTCTTCATCAATATCTAAAACCATTACTTCTACTTGATCATTCACTACCACTACTTTTGAAGGATGAATATTTTTATTAGTCCAATCCATTTCTGATACGTGAACAAGACCTTCTACTCCTTCTTCAATTTCTACAAAACAACCATAATCTGTTAAGTTAGTTACGCGTCCTATTAATTTAGTTCCTTCTGGATAACGCTTAGAAATAGCTATCCATGGATCTTCACCTAATTGTTTTAATCCTAATGATACGCGTGTTCTTTCTCTATCAAATTTTAAAATTTTAATATTAATTTCATCACCTACATTAACTATTTCACTAGGATGTTTAACTCTTTTCCAAGCCATATCAGTAATATGTAATAATCCGTCTACTCCTCCTAAATCGATAAAAGCTCCATAATCTGTTAAATTTTTTACAATTCCTTTAATATGCATGCCTTCATGTAAATTTTCTAATAATTGATCACGTTCAGCACTATTTTCTGATTCAATAACAGCTCGACGTGAAACAACGACATTATTACGTTTTTGATCTAATTTAATTACTTTAAATTCTAATTCTTTCCCTTCAAGATGCATCGTATCTCGAACCGGACGAATATCTACTAAAGAACCTGGTAAAAATGCACGTATATTATTTAATTCAACGGTAAAACCTCCTTTAACTTTACCGTTGATAACACCAATAACTGTTTCTAATTTTTCATGAGCTTGTTCTAATATTAACCATGCTTCGTGACGTTTTGCCTTTTCACGAGATAAAAGTGTTTCGCCAAATCCATCTTCAACAGCATCTAAAGCCACATCAATTTGATCTCCTACATTAATATCTAACAATCCTTGAGAATTCTTGAATTGTTCAGTAGGAATTGCAGATTCAGATTTTAAGCCTGCATCAACTAAAACTATATCTTTTTCTATAGAAATAATTGTACCGCGAATAATTGAACCTGGACGAGTTTTAATTTCTTTTAGTGATTCTTCAAATAATTGTGCAAAAGATTCATTCATATTAATAATATTAGAAATTTTTATTTAATGTTCATTATAACTTCGTGTTAAAATGATCTTGTTTGATATATCTTATAATAATCCTTATTAAAGAGTATAGTTTTAAAAAATATTTTTTTTAATCATGCTTTATTTTTTTAATAACATATTTAATAATATTCTTAGTTGTTTCTGATAAACTCATATGAGTGGAATCTAATATTATAGCATTTTTTGGTATGCATAAAGGAGAAATTAAGCGATTTTGATCTCGTTTGTCGCGATTTTTCATTTGACTGTATAATTCTTTAAAATTAACATGCTTATTATGCTTATTTATTTCAGATATTCTTCTTTGCACACGTATTTTTAAATGAGCATTTAAAAAAAACTTTATTTTTGCATCTGGAAATACTACACTACCCATATCACGTCCTTCTGCTATTAATCCAGGCATGCATCTTAGTAATCTTTGTTTTTCTAACAAAATATTTCTTATATTAGGATAAGTGGCTAGATGAGAAGAAAATTCACTAATTTTTTCAATATTGATTAATGAATGTAAACAATTAATCTTTTTTTTAATTGTTATAATGTCTAAATCTTTTATAAGAGAAATTATACTTTTTTCAGTAAGAGAAATTTTATTATTTAATGCTAAGAACGCTACTAATCTATAAATTTTTCCTGATTCTAATAAAAACCAATTTAATCTGTCTGCTACTATTTTTGATATAGTGCTTTTTCCAACGCCACTAGGACCATCAATAGTAATAACAGGAACTTTATTTATCATTTTTTATCATCTATAATTATAAAATATTTTATTAATAAATTCTTATAAAAATTTATTAAATGTGCTAATAGATAAAAAATCTTTAAAATAAGATGGAAAAGTTTTTGAAGTGCAATCTGGATTAAGTATGTTTACACCAATTCCAGATAAAGATATAAGTGAAAAACACATTGCTATACGATGATCATTATAAGTATTAATATTAGAATATTTAAAAGAAACAGGAGGAGTAATTGATAAAAAATCCTTTCCTTCTTCGACTAAAGCTCCAATTTTCTTTAATTCTATACTCATAGCGGATAAACGATCAGTTTCTTTTACTCGCCAATTGTATATATTCCTAATAATTGTAGTACCTTTAGAAAAAAGAGCAACTATTGCTATAGTCATTGCTGTGTCAGGAATATGATTCATATCTAAATCAATAGCGTTCAATTCATTACGCGTACAGGTAATAGAATAATCTTCCCAATTAATTATAGCTCCCATTTTTTCAAGAATGTTAGCAAATTGTATATCACCTTGAATACTTTTTTTACCAACACCAATAACTTTAATTGATCCGCCTTTGATAGCAGCAGCAGCTAAAAAATAAGAAGCTGATGATGCATCTCCTTCAATTATATAACTTCCTGGAGTTTTATACTGTTGCTTGCCTTTTATATAAAAAATTTTGTAAGAATCATGATGAATGTATATTCCAAAAGATCGAATTAAATTTAATGTAATATCAATATAAGGCTTTGAAACCATATCTCCTTTTATGAAAATAGTTGTATCTTTCAAAGCAAGTGGAGAACTCATTAATAATGAGGTTAAAAATTGACTAGAAATATTACCATTTAAAATAATAGAACCACCTAAAAAACCACCTTTTATACGTATTGGAGGATATCCTTCATTTTTTTGATATTCTATAATAGCACCTCCTTGCTTTAATCCGTCTACAAGATCTTTAATAGGCCTTTCATGCATCCTATCATCACCTCGCAATATAATATCATTATTGCATAAAGATAAAGCAGAAAGAAGAGGTCTCATAGCAGTACCTGCATTGCCTAAAAATAATGAAATAGGTTTAGATAAATACAAAGCTTGTCCTTTTCCTTCAATATAACATTTTTTTTTATCATGAGATAAAGAATAATTTATACCTAAATTTTTTAAAGCATTCAGCATATGATGAACATCATCACTATTTAATAAATTACTTAAAAATGTCGTTCCTTTTGCCATAGCAGCAATTAATAAAACTCGATTAGAAATACTTTTTGATCCAGGTAAATTAACGATGCCATTTACATAAGATATTGGTTTTAAATTCAAAGAATTTTGCATAATACATGTACACTCTATCGAATTAAAATTAAAATTAAAAATAACATACAAAAAAAACAAACTATAATCAACTTAGCCATACCTGTTTTCAAAATATGACATAAACCTTACTAAAGATTTTACTCCTTCTAATGGCATCGCATTATAAAGAGATGCACGCATACCGCCTATTATACAATGTCCTTTTAAAGAAGTTAAACCTAAATCATGAGCTTCTTTTAAAAAAATATTATTTAATTTAGGATTAATTAAATGAAATACAACATTCATTTGTGATCTATTTTTCTTATCTATTCTATTAATATAAAATTCACTATCATCAATTTTTTGATATAGCAAATTCGATTTTTTTGTATTTAATATTTGAATTTTTTTTAAACCACCTTGTTTTTTTAACCATTTAAAAACTAATCCTGATAAATACCAAGCAAAAGTAGGTGGTGTATTAAACATAGAATTATGTTGTGATATTTTTTGATAATCTAAAATAGAAGGAGATATGTTAGAAGAACATTTTATTAGTTTATCTCGAATAATAATTATTGTTATACCTGCAGGACCGATATTTTTTTGAGCACCTGCATAAATTAAATCATAGTTATTAATATTAATTGAACGAGATAAAATAAAAGATGAAAAATCTCCAATTATTATTTTATTATCAAAACTAGGTTCTTCATAAATTGATAATCCTTCTATAGTTTCGTTAGGACAATAATGAATATAAGCTGAATTTTTATTGATATTCCATTGAGAAATAGGTAAAAGAGATATTATTTCATTTGTAGTTTTTTTAATATGTATAGAACTAGGAATGCAATATTTTTTAGCTTCGATTAATGCGCAATTAGACCAATACCCAGTATTTATATAATCTGCTGTTTTTGAAAAAGAATGATTCAATAAATTCATAGGAACAGCAGAAAATTGTCCTCTAGCACCACCTTGACAAAATAATACTTTAAAAGAGTCAGGAATTTTTAATAAATCTCTTAAATCTTTTTCTGCTTCTAAAGCAACTTGTATAAATTCTTCACTACGATGGCTAATTTCCATAATAGAAGAACCTAATTGATTCCAATTTTTAAGTTCTTTTTGAGCTTGATCAAGAACATCAATTGGAATCATAGCTGGACCAGCACTAAAGTTATAAACCATATTCATTACTGTTCACCAATTATTGTTAAAATAATATAAAATTAATTTATAAATTCTAATCCTCTCATATACTTTTTTTGAAGAATTTTAGGAATTTCTACACGACCATCAGCATGCTGATAATTTTCTAAAACTGCTGCTAATGTTCTACCAATTGCTAATCCAGATCCATTTAATGTATGTACAAAATAATTTTTTTGTTCAGATTTTTTTCGATAACGCGCTTTCATGCGACGTGCTTGAAAATCACCCATATTAGAACAAGAAGAAATTTCTCTATATTTTTTCTGGGAAGGAAACCAGACTTCTAAATCATAAGTTTTTACAGAAGCAAAACCTGTTTCTCCTGTACATAAAAGTATTTTTCTATATGGTAATTCTAAAAGCTGTAATACTTTTTCAGCATGATGAGTTAAAACTTCTAAAGTTTTCATGGACTTTTCTGGTTTAACAATTTGAACTAATTCTACTTTATCAAATTGATGCAAGCGTATTAATCCTTTAACATCTCGTCCGTAAGAAGATGATTCTGAACGAAAACAAGGAGTATGTGCAGTTAGCATAATAGGTAAATCTTTTTCTTCTATGATTTTATTACAAACTAAATTAGTTAATGGTACTTCTCCAGTAGGAATCAATATATAACTATTTTTATTCATAATATTAATATGAAATAAATCATCACTAAATTTAGGTAACTGTCCTGTACCATATAAAGCATTAGGATGAACTAAATAAGGTACATAAGTTTCTATATAACCATGATTTATGGTATGCAAATCCAACATAAATTGACTTAATGCTCTATGTAAAAGAGCAATTTTTCCTTTCATAACAACAAATTGTGAACCTGATATTTGTACTGAAGATTTCCAATCTAACTCATTAAGTTTATTACCTATCTCTACATGATTTTGAATTATAAAATCATACTTTCTTTTTTTACCCCAATATTTAATATTCTTATTATTACTTGATTTATTTCCTTCAGGAACATCATCATCGGGAATATTAGGTATATCCATAGAAAAGTTATAGATTTTTTCTTTTAAAAAAGAAAGTTCAAGTTTAGAAGCTTGCAAAGCTTTTTCTGATTCTGAAACTTGTTTTTTTAATGATTCACTTTTTTTTTTAATTATTTTTGCATCTCTAATTAAATTTGATAAACAATTATGTTTATGCTGTAAATTTTCAGTTTTAATTTGTAATTTTTTACGTTTTTCCTCCATAGAGGATATGGCTGAAATATCTAATTTATAACCTTTTTTCAACAATTTTTGAGCTGTTAAATGTAATTCATTGCGTAATAAATAAGGATTTAGCATAATTTTTTTACTTCTTTTAATTATAAATAAATATTTTATAAAATATTTTTGGATTTGCATTATAAGATTTATTAAAGTAATAATAACTTATTTTTTTATTGATAACATAATTTTTATTTAAAAAAAAATCACAGCATAATTAATTTTTTTTAACATATATTCTTAATATATAATATATATTTCTCTTTTATTATTAATTCTCAGGAAATTGAACATGAGTGATATTAAACATAGTAAAATAATTATTTTAGGTTCAGGACCAGCTGGATATACCGCAGCTATATATGCTTCAAGAGCGAATTTGTATCCTTTGCTTATCACAGGAAAAAATCCAGGAGGTCAATTAATGAATACAAATGAAATAGAAAATTGGCCTGGAGATATAAATAAAATCAGTGGTTCAGAATTAATGAATCGTATGAATAAACATGCAATAAAGTTCAAAACTAAAATTATATCTGATACTATTAATTTAGTAAATTTTAAAAAAAAACCTTTTTTATTATCAGGCGAAAAATATCAATATACTGCAGATTCAGTAATTATTGCTACTGGTGCTAATCCTCGTTATCTAGGATTGAAATCAGAAAAGATTTTCAAAGGAAAAGGTGTTTCAACATGTGCTGTCTGTGATGGATTTTTCTATAAAGATAAAGAAATAGCAGTAGTCGGAGGAGGAAATACTGCTATAGAAGAAACATTGTATTTATCTAATTTTGCTAAAAAAATTTATCTTATACATCGTAGAACGAATTTTCGTGCAGAAAAAATTCTAATAGATCGATTACAAAAACAAATAAAAAATAAAAAAGTAGTATTATGCTTAAATTCTATTGTAAAAAATATATTAGGAGATCTTTCTGGCGTTACTTCTTTAGTAATTGAACAAAAAATTTTTGAAGAAACAAGAGAAATTATAATAAATATTTCTGGAGTATTTATTGCAATTGGATATATACCTAATACAAATATATTTATCAATAAATTAGAAATGAATAATGGTTATATCAAAGTGATGAATGGAATGCATGGAAGTTTTACACAAACAAGTGTTCCTGGTATTTTTGCTGCAGGAGATGTAATAGATCACGTCTATAGACAAGCGATTACATCATCTTCTAGTGGTTGTATGGCTGCTCTAGATAGTGAAAGATATCTTAGTTCTTTATAAACAATGTCTTTTATATATAAAAAATATTATTTAAAACATACTAGTCAATACGACTAGTATCTGATAGACTGCAAGAAATTTATATGTAAAATAATTTTTTTAAAGAGAAAAAAATGGCTAAAGAAGAAAACATTGAAATGCAAGGTGTAGTAATAGATACACTGCCTAATACTATGTTCCGTGTTGAACTAGAAAATAAACATATTATTACAGCTCATATATCAGGAAAAATGAGAAAAAATTATATTAGAATATTAACAGGAGATAAAGTTACTGTTGAATTAACACCTTACGATTTAACTAAAGGTAGAATTATTTTTAGAAGTCGTTAAAAGAAATAAAAATCAAAAAATTAAACTTCAACAACTAAACACTAATAATCAATCAATGATTTTCTAAATTAAAAATAAAAATTCACTTCTCAAAACTTATCTATAACTTTTATAAAAAATCTATTTTAAAATCATTAAAAAATTTTTGTTATAAAAATAAAAATTTAAAGAGAATTTATGCGCACTAAATATTGTGGAAACATTAAATTAATCCATTTAAAAAAAATAGTAAAATTATGTGGTTGGGTTCATAAAATACGAAATCTTGGTCAATTTATTTTTATAGATATGAGAGATTATACTGGTCTTATTCAAATTCTTTTTGAATTTAAAAACAACAAGATTTTTAAAAAAGCTTTAAATTTAAGAAATGAATATTGTATTCAAATTTCTGGCATAGTGCAAAGAAGAGAAAAAAGAAATATAAATAAAAAAATAAAAACTGGAGAAGTAGAAATTTTAGCAAATTCTTTAAATATTTTAAATACTTCTAAACCATTACCATTAAATTACACTGATTATAATCATGATGATTCGAGATTAAAGTATCGATATTTAGATTTACGTCGTTTCAATATTTTAAAAAATCTCAAAGTAAGAAATCAAGTAACTTATTTAATAAGAAAATTTATGACAAAAAAAAATTTTCTAGATATTGAAACACCTATTTTGACAAAATCTACACCGGAAGGTGCAAGAGATTATATAGTACCTAGTCGTAATTATCATGGAAAATTTTATGCATTACCTCAATCTCCACAATTGTTTAAACAAATATTAATGATTTCTGGTGTTGATAGATATTATCAAATAGTCAAATGTTTTCGTGATGAAGATTTACGTTCAGATCGACAACCAGAATTTACGCAAATTGATATTGAAGCTTCTTTTATGAACGCTAACAAAATTCGAAATTTAACAGAAACATTAATAAAAAAAATTTGGTCAAAAATTTCTAATGTCAAGTTAAATAAATTTCCTATAATATCTTTTGATGAATCTATAAAAAAATATGGATCAGATAAACCGGATTTAAGAAATCCAATAGAAATTATTGATGTATCTAAAATATTTCAAAATAAAGAATTTATTTCATATTTTGATATGAATTGTAACGAAAATAATAGAGTAGGATTACTATGCATTCCAAAAGGAGCAAAAATAAGTCGGAAAAACATTAAAGTTTACAATGAATATGTAAAACAATATAATTCTAAAAAACTATTTTACATAAAAATAATTGAGTCAAATAATAATATATATAATACATATAGCTCAATAAAAAATATTTTAAGTAAAAAAATTATAGAGCAAGTAATTAAAAAAAGTAATGCTAAAGAAGGAGATATACTTTTTTTAATTGCCGATCAAGAACATATTGTTAATAAATCTCTTGGTATGCTTAGAATAAAAATAGGAAATGATCTAAATATTACTGAAAAAAACAATTGGAAACCTATATGGATAATTAATTTCCCTATGTTCAAACAAGATATAAATGGAAATTTTTCTTCTGTTCATCATCCATTTACTTCTATGAAGAAAAATCATGAAAAAAAATTTCAAAAGTCACCTGCACTTGCTATTTCAGAAAGCTATGATCTTGTAATCAATGGTTATGAAATTGGAGGAGGTTCTGTACGAATTAATAACGCTGATATACAAAAAAAAGTATTTGATATTATTGGAATAGAGAAATCAATACAAAATGAAAAATTCGGTTTTTTAATAGAAGCATTAGAATATGGCGCTCCCCCACATGCAGGAATAGCTTTAGGATTAGATAGAATAGTAATGCTTTTAACTAAAAGTGATAATATTAGAGATGTTATTGCTTTTCCTAAAACAACGTCTGCAACTTGTTTAATGACAAATACTCCGAGTACATTAGACTCAGAAACATTAAAGGAACTGGGTATAAAAAATATAAAAAATAATAAATAAAATATTTTATTTATGAAAATATATGGTTTTTAATATTGCTTAATATACAGAGACAAGAAGCACACAATACAATAGATGGACTAGCTGGTGTACTAAATAAAATAGACATAAATATTCCTCCTGTAACAGATATAATACTAATAATTATAGCAATGATAATCATTTTTTCTGGAGAACCTGAAAAATGTTGTGCAGTTGCAGGTGGAATAATAAGTAAAGAAGTTATTAATAGCGCCCCTACAAATTTAATGGCTATAGAAATAGTTAGGGCACTCATTAACATAATAGTTAAACGAGCATAAAAAATATTTACACCATCTATTTTAGCTAATTCTTCATTAATAGTTGCTAATAAAATATTTTCCCAATGAAAAAACAAAATAGTTAACACAAGTATACTGCTTATTGCCATAATAATTAGATCAGATTTTTTTACAGATAACAAATCGCCAAATAAATAATTAGTAATATGTACTTGATCATTAGAAGACATCAAACTTATAACAATTATTCCTAAGGATAATGCACTATGTGATGTTATACTTAAAATAGTATTCAATGAACAAGGTAATAATTCTTCCAACCATGCTATAACTATTGCAAGAAAGCTCATTAAACAAAAGAGAACATAAAAAGAATTAATATTAAATATTGTAGATATAGCTATTCCTAATAAAGAAGAATGTGATAAAGTATCACCAAAAGATGACATTCGACGCCAAACTATAAATGAACCTAGTGGACCAGTGGTAAAAGCTATTATGATGCCTGCTAACCATCCTGAAAAAATTGTTTCAAACATAAAATTTACTCTATCGTTTTATTTTAATATATTTTTAAAAATGGTGAGTATGATTATGACGATGATGATAAATAGCCATATCTTGTACACGTTCTAATCCAAACATAGAAATAAATTCTGAATTGTTACAAACAGTTTCTGGAGTTCCAGAACAACAAATATGGTTATTTAAACAAATTACATCATCTGTTTTAGCCATAACAAAATTCAAATCATGAGAAACTATTAAAATAGAACATTTTAGTTCATGTTGAATTTGATTGATTAATTTATATAAATCCAATTGTCCTATTACGTCAACTCCTTGTGTTGGTTCATCTAAAATAAGCAGATTAGGATTATTTAACAATGCTTTAGCCAAAAGAATTCTTTGCATTTCTCCACCAGATAACTTTTGTAATTGACAATCTTTTAAAGATTCTGCTTTTACACGTTTTAATATTTCTAATATTTTGGCATTATTATTTCTTTTAGACAATTTTATAAATCTTTCTACTGTGATTGGTAATAGTGTATTAAGTGATAATTTTTGAGGTACATAACCAATAGATAATTTATAAAAACGTATAATTGTTCCAGAACTAGGTTTTATTAAACCTAAAATAATACGGACTAAAGTAGACTTGCCAGCTCCATTAGGTCCAATTAACGTAAGAACACGATTAGGAATTAAAGATAATGATATATTAGAAAGGATAGAACGATTAGATAAATTTACAAAAACATTTTTTAACTGAATAAGTTTTGACATAAATTGATAAATAATTTTTATTAATTATAATATATAAAATTTGTTTTTATATAATGATTATATAGCAATCAATTATAAAGTGAAATTGTAAATTATT
This sequence comes from Buchnera aphidicola (Artemisaphis artemisicola), assembly GCF_005082365.1. NCBI lineage: Bacteria > Pseudomonadati > Pseudomonadota > Gammaproteobacteria > Enterobacterales > Erwiniaceae > Buchnera > Buchnera aphidicola. The sequence goes on from NZ_CP034900.1 coordinate 349,095, forward strand.
TTTTAAAATTATACAAGATTAGTTTATTGAAAAAAATTTTATTTTTTTAAATTTTTCTATATAAAAATATATATATTTTTATATTGTTAGATTCTTGAAATGTTTAAAACATATTAAGAAAAATTTATTTCAAAATATTTTTAAAATAATATTTTTATATTATCGCGATATACTTCTTTTTAATAAATTTATTTTCTTACTACTTTATAGTACTATATAATATGCTTATTTGTCACTTTGCTGCTTTTTTTTAAAATTTTGATAACATAATAACATAATAATAAAATTTAAATAATACATAAAATTATAAATAATAAAAATAAAAATATAAAAAATCATAATAATTTAATTAATAAACAAAATTATTATCTATTTTTATCTTCAAAAATAAATAAAACTAGTTAACTATTAACATTAATACGAAATATTTCTAATTACCATAAAAAAAATATTTTAAAAATAATCACTTTTTAAGTAAAAAAACATTAATTCAAAAAAACTCTATTTTTTTTAAAGCTCATTACAATCAAGATTAAATTAATATAACTTAATGACAAGTAGATTTTTAAAAACTAAATAACAAAGTAGTTTTACTTTAGCTTTTTTTATATATTTTATTAAATAATAAAAATGTATTACTAGGTATAAGATTTAATAACTTTAAAAAAAATTATTTTATACTTTATTTTAATAATAATTTTTACAATATTTATAGATTTAATATACATAATAAATTTATTAAGTGTTTATTTCTTAAAAAGATTTTAGTTAAAATAGGGTATATTATAAAGATAGGACAAAGAATTACTTTATTAGGAAATACAGGTTGTACTACTAGTTGACATCTACGTTATTAAATTTAAATAAAATAATTAAACAATTAATCCTTTAAGATTAAAATCTTGTTAAGATCTGAAAAGAAACAACGAAACAAAAAAATAATAAAATATTTAAAATAAAATACATTCACTATAATACATATAATTTTTATTTATAATTTATAAAGACTATGTTACTGTTAAAATTCTACTAGTATTAGTTTTTCCTATTTTTCCCATAATATCACCTTGAGTTATAATAACTAAATCACCAGAAGATAAAAAACCTTTTGCACATAAAAGAATAATTGCTTCATTAGCAGCTTCAAATCCATTTTTTGTGCTATTAAAATATATAGGAATAACGCCTCTATAAAGAGTTGCTAAATTTAACGTTTTCTTATGTTTTGATAAAGCAAAAATAGGCAATCCAGATGTAATTCTAGATGTCATTAAAGCTGTGTTTCCTGACTCTGTCATTGTAATAATTGCTGTAATACCTTTTAAATGATTAGCAACATACATAGCTGACATAGCAATTGCTTCTTCAATATTGTTAAATTTTACATTAAGACGATGTCTAGATACATTAATACTTGGTACTTTTTCTGCTCCTTGACAAATTTTTGCCATTTTTACAATAGTTTCAGATGGATATTTACCGGATGCAGTTTCAGCTGAAAGCATAACTGCATCACTGCCATCTAAAACAGCATTAGCTACGTCCATTACTTCTGCACGAGTAGGTAAGGGATTTAAAATCATTGATTCCATCATTTGTGTTGCAGTAATAACTACTCTATTTAACTGTCTAGCAGTTCTTATTAATTTTTTTTGAATACCTGCCAGTTCAGAATCTCCAATTTCTACACCTAAATCTCCTCTTGCTATCATGATCGCATCAGATGCCAAGATGATATCTTCTATAATATTTTGATTCATAACAGCTTCAGCACGTTCTATTTTAGCAATAATTTTAGCATTGCTACCAGATTCTTGTGCTAATATTCTAGCTTTGTTTATATCATTACTACATCTTGGAAATGAAACTGCTAAATAATCCACCTCAATTTCAGCTGCAAGTATAATATCTCTTTTGTCTTTTTCGGTTAATGCATTAGCAGATAAACCTCCTCCTAGTTTATTAATGCCTTTATTGTTAGACAGAATACCTCCTATAATTACTTTAGTAAATATTTCATTATGAGTTACTTTTAAAACTCTTAATTGTATTCTTCCATCATCTAATAATAATATATCATTAACTTTTAGATCATATGGTAATTTCTTATAATCTATACCTACTCTATTTTGATCGCCATCATTTTCTTCTAAAATTGAATCTAATATAAAAAAATCATCTTTATTTAAAAAAATACTATTCTTTTTGAATTTAGCTATTCGAATTTTAGGCCCTTGTAAATCACCAAGCAAAGCGATATGGTAATTTAAATAATTCATTATTTCTTTTGCTTTTTTTGCTCTTAATTTATGTTCTTTTTCTGTACCATGAGAAAAATTCAATCGTAAAACATTAGCTCCAGAACGAATTATTTTTTCTAAATTATTATCAATATCTGTAGAAGGACCTAAAGTAGCTACAATTTTTGTTCTTCTTAATCTATTTAACATGAAGTATACCTTTTTAGAAATTTACATAAAATTATTTTTTTGAATCTTGCAAATAAATATCAACAATAAAAAATATTTGTTTGTATTTATTTAGTTATTTAGTAAAATTAGTAAAATTTTTACTAATATAAATAGTATATTATAAAAAATAATAATCTAAAAATAATAGTATAATTTTTATCAAAATTTTTATAGTAAAATTTTTCTATATAAATCTAAAAGAAAAAGAGATAATTATGATTATAGAAACGAATCAAGCTTGCGATTTAGTAATTTTTGGTGCTAAAGGAGATTTAACAAAAAGAAAATTATTACCTGCTTTATATAGATTAGAAAAACATAAAAAAATACATAAAAATACACGTATAATTGGTTCAGGTCGAGCTAATTGGAATAAAAAAGATTACGTAAAAATAGTAAAAACAGCAATAAAAAACTTTTTAAATGAAGAAATGGATCAAAATGTTTGGGAAAAACTTAGCTCTCGTTTGACATTTTGTAATATTGATGTCTATGAACCACTGCATTTTTTAGAACTAAAAAAAATATTACAACATAAAAAAAATGTAATTATTTATTATTGTGCTGTTCCTCCTGATACATTGAATTCTATTTTTATAGGTTTAGGAAATGCTAATTTAAATCTCATTCCAGCACGCATAGTTTTAGAAAAACCATTAGGAATCTCTTTAGAAACATCAAAAAAAATTAATAATCAAATTTCTAAATATTTTTTAGAATCTCAAATTTTCCGTATTGATCATTATTTAGGAAAAGAATCTATACTTAATCTTTTTGCTTTACGATTTTCTAATTCATATTTTTTTCAAAATTGGAATAGTCATACGATTGATCATGTTCAGATTACAGTTTCTGAAGAAGTAGGAATTGAAGGTCGATGGAATTATTTTGATGCTATGGGACAAATGAAAGATATGGTTCAAAATCATCTTTTACAGATATTAACAATTCTTACTATGGACGCACCTAAAAATATTACTTCTAAAAGCATTCAATACGAAAAAGTTAAAATACTACGTTCTCTAAAACCTATTGACATCAACAATATAAACAAAAGAACAGTACGAGGACAATATTGTTCTGGAACAATTAAAGGGAAAAAAGTTCTTTCTTATTTAAACGAATATGGTGCTAATGAAAATAGTCAAACTGAAACTTTTGTTGCCATTAAAGTTCATCTTAATAATGATAAATGGTTAGGTGTTCCATTTTATTTAAGAACAGGAAAACGATTAGCACAAAAATATTCTGAAATAGTAGTAGTTTTTAAAAAAAATATAGTAAATTTATTTCAAAATTTAAAGTTAGAATCTTCACAAAATAAATTGATTTTACGTTTAGAACCAGATACAAACATTAAATTTAATTTTATTCATAAAACACCAGGATTAGATCAAGAATATAAACTAGATAATTCTTACTTAGAATCTATTGATTTACATCAAAAATATTCAGAAAATTTAATTGACGCTTATGAAAGATTATTATTAGAAAGTATGAGAGGAATTCAATCTTTATTTGTATGTCGAGATGAAGTAGAAGAAGCATGGCGATGGATTGATCCAATTATAGATGCATGGAAAAAAACAAAAAAAAATACTCTTCAAAAATATACATCCGGTACTTGGGGGCCAAAAAATTCAGATTTACTGCTTATTCGTGATAATCGCTATTGGCATTCCTTTAATTAAAATGATTATAAAAATTTATCTGTCTTGACTTAATTAAGTTAATTATGTTAGCTTAAAATTTAATTTTTTAATATTGATATAAATATAATTATATTATATTAGTCAAATTATATATTAAAAAATTTTAATTTTATAAATATTTATGTTATTTATTTTATAAACATTTATTTTGCTAATCGAGGAAGATAATATCTTATGATACGTATTATTCTTTTCTTATTAACTAATTTAGCAGTTATGTTAATATTTAGTCTCATTCTGAGCTTAACAGGCATTCATTCTAATAGTATATATGGTTTATTAATCATATCGAGTTTATTTGGTTTTAGTGGTTCTATATTATCTTTAATTCTATCAAAATGGATTGCATTGCGATCTGTCAATGGGAAAATTATTACTCATCCTAGTAATGAAATGGAAAATTGGTTAATTAATACTATTCGTGAACAGTCTATTAAAAAAGGCATCATCATGCCTCAAATAGCAATATATGATGCAATTGATATTAATGCATTTGCAACAGGTGCACGTCGTAATTCGGCTTTAATTGCTATTTCTACAGGATTATTAAAAAACATGACTCGTCATGAAGCAGAAGCTGTAATCGCTCATGAAATTAGTCATATTTCTAATGGTGATATGATCACCATGACATTGGTTCAAGGTGTAGTCAATACTTTTGTAATTTTTATATCTCGTATTCTTTCACAAATAATTAGTAGTATACTACTATCTAATCGAAATGAAGAGAACAATACAGCAGAACGAAATCCATTTGTATATTTTTTAATTTCTACATTTTTAGAATTAATTTTTGGTGTTTTAGCTAGCATTATTACTATGTGGTTTTCTAGACATCGTGAGTTTTATGCTGATGCTAGTTCTGCAAAATTAGTAGGTAGTGAAAAAATGATTGCTGCATTAAATCGTTTAAAAACTAGCCAAGAACCTCAAGAATCTGATAGTATGATTGCATTATGTATTAATGGAAAATCGAATTCTTTTTTAAAATTATTTTCATCTCATCCTTCCTTAGAACAACGAATTCAAGCTTTACATAATAAAGAATATATATAATTAAATATACTTCTCTTAATAGAAAATATCTACTCTTTCTATTAAGAGAGATAAATATTTTAATATAACAAAAAATATTTTTATATAATCAATTAAACTTGATTTTTATATATAAATACTTTACTATAATAAAGTATTATAAACTTCATTAAGTTGTTGCTATTTATCAAAATAAATACAAATTTAAATAAATCTAAAACTTATATCTCAAAAAATAATATATCTTTTTAATACATTAATTTATAATGCAATATAGAAAAAAACTTTTAATATAATGATCTTTTTTATTTAAAAAATAATTCTAATTAAGGAAAAATTTTTAAAAGCTATTTTCAATCAAGAAACTTAAAAAAAATTATTTTTTACAAAACTAAAACAATAAATTACTAATTATTTATAATGTAAAATAGTAACTTCAAAAATGAATTCTCTCAAAATCTTTTCATTCGAATGGTCTTTTATCTAAAAAAACTGTTTTAATTCTTTAGATATAATCTATTATATATCTTATACTTATCAAACATTATGCTGTCCTATTTTTTTTTATGGAGTTTTTCTGATGGAGTTTTTTTTAGACCCGTCAACCTGGGCCGGCTTATTAACACTAGTTATCCTAGAAGTAGTATTAGGAATTGATAATTTAATATTTGTAGCAATTTTATCAGAAAAATTACCTCCTCATCAAAGAGATAAAGCACGTTTAATTGGTTTAGGATTAGCCCTAATAATGCGTTTAGCATTGTTAACATTAATATCTTGGGTTGTAACACTCACTTCTCCGATTATTCATAATAAATTTTTTTCTTTATCAATACGTGATGTTATTCTTTTATTTGGCGGTTTTTTTTTATTATTTAAAACTACAATGGAACTACATGAAAGATTAGAAAATAATTATCATGAAAATTCAGAAAATAAAAATTATGCTGGATTTTGGGCTGTAGTAATTCAAATAGTTGTATTAGATGCAGTGTTTTCATTAGATGCAATAATAACTGCTGTTGGAATGGTTAATCAATTATTAATTATGATGATAGCTGTTGTGCTAGCAACTATATTGATGTTGTTAGCATCAAAAAAATTAACTAATTTTATTAATTTACATCAAACAGTAGTAGTACTGTGTCTTAGTTTTTTATTGATGATTGGTTTTAGCCTAGTAACAGAAGCATTACAATTTCGTATTCCAAAAGGATATTTATATGCTGCAATAGGATTTTCTATTTTAATTGAAATTTTTAATCAAATAGCTCGTCATAATTTTATGAAAAATCAATCTAGACGACCTATGAGACAAAGAGCAGCTGAAGCTATTTTACGCATGATGATAGGAGAAAAAAACAAAAAAAAACAAACAAAAAAAATAGAAAATAATAATAAAAAAACAGAATCTATTGAATCTTCTACAGAAATAGAAACGTTTAAAGATGAAGAAAGATATATGATTAACGGTGTTTTAACTTTAGCTGGACGATCTATCAGAAGCATTATGACGCCACGAGGAAATATTTCTTGGGTAAATACAGAAAAAAATACTGATGAAATCCGTATGCAATTATTAGACACTCCGCATAGTTTATTTCCAGTATGTAAAGGCGAATTAGATGAAATAATAGGAATAGTACGTGCTAAAGAATTACTCGTTGCTATTGAAAAAAAAATAGATGTATCAAATTTTGCAAGTAAAATATCACCAATTATTATACCAGACACTTTAGATCCTATTAATCTTCTTGGTGTACTTCGTCGCGCCCAAGGCAGTTTTGTAATTGTTAGCAATGAATTTGGGGTAGTACAAGGATTAATTACTCCATTAGATGTTTTAGAAGCAATAGCAGGAGAATTTCCAGATGCTGATGAAACACCTGATATTATACAAGAAAATAATAGTTGGTTGGTAAAAGGTGAAACTGATCTGCATTCTTTACAACAATTGCTTAATACTGAACAATTAATTAAAGAAAAAAATTACGCTTCTTTAGGCGGTTTGTTAATTGCTCAAAAAGGCCAACTCCCTCTTCCAGGAGAAATTATCGATATTGATCCTTTTCATTTTCACATTATACAGGCAACAAAATATCGTATTGATTTAGTAAGAATTACAAAAAATCAAGATGAAAATTTTAAATAATATTTTATTAAAAAAATAAAATATTTTTTTAAATTATAAAATTAGTTACTGAGAAAAGCATGTCTAAAATAATTTTAGCAATTGATAGTTCAATAGACTGTTGTTCAGTTGCTTTATATAAAAATAAAAAAATTTTTTCTATATCAGAAATATGTAAAAAAAAACACACAATACAAATATTACCAATGATTCAAAAAATATTAAATCAAAATCAAATAACATGTAAAGAATTAAATTATATATCTTTTTCTAAAGGACCTGGAAATTTTACAGGAATACGTATTGCAGCTAGTGTTGCACATAGCTTATCTATAAGTTTAAAAATTCCTATAATTGCTATATCTACTTTAGCAATTATGGCTGAAAAAGCATGGCGAAAATATAAAAAAAAATATATTATAGTTGCAATTAATGCAAAAAAAACAGAAGTATATTGGGCTAAATATATAAGAACTAGTCAATCTACTTGGATAGGAGAAGATACAGAATCTTTAATAAATATAAATCTGATTAAAAACCAGATTAATAATTTAAAAAAAAATTGGACTTTTATTGGAAATGGATGGGAAAATATTAAAAATCAAAATATTTTAGATATAAATAAATTTAAATTTTTTTTTCCTAATGCAAAAGATATTATTCCCTTTGTTTTATTAAAAATAAAAACGCTTCAAATATCTTGTTTGAAAAATAGTCAAATAAATTATTTATATAATAATTTTTAGAAAATTTAAACATTTCTAAAAACTATAAAACAATCTATACTGAAATATTAAATATACTTCAGTATTGATTGTGCTTAATTAGTATAAAAATATAAAATATATATTAAAATATTAATTTTTTAAAAATCAAATAATTAATTTAATTTTATATATTTAAATTTAAAATATTTATTTAGTAATTTAATCAGGTAAAATAATATTTAATTCTAATATAGAAATATCTTCTTTTTTTTGTTCTAATTGTACTGTTACCATATTTGGCTCTATATTAATATATTTACAAATTACAGATAATATTTCTCGTTTTAATTGAGGAAAATAATCTGGTTCGCCTTTATATTTTCTTTGTTCTGCAACAATTATTTGCAATCTTTCTTTTGCAACATTAGCTGTATTTTTGTTCCGGGATAAAAAAAAATCTAATAAAGCCATATCTATCTCCCGAATAAACGTTGTAAAAAACTTTTTTTTGTTTCTTCGATAAAACGAAACTTACATTCTTGGCCTAATAATCTACTAACAGTATCATGATAAGCACAACCGGCATAAGAATTAATATCTAATATAATAGATTCTCCTTGATTAGAAGCGCGAAGAACAGATGCATCTTCAGGAATTACACCTATAATAGGTATACGAAGAATATCTAAAACATCTGTCATACTTAACATTTCTCCCTTTTTAACACGTGCAGGATTATATCGAGTTAATAAAAGATGTTCTTTTATAGGAGTTTTGTTCTGTTCAGCTCTTTTTGACTTAGATGCAATAATTCCTAGTATTCGATCAGAATCTCGAACTGAAGAAACTTCAGGATTAGTAGTAATAATAGCTTCATCTGCAAAATATATTGCTAAAATAGCACCAGTTTCAATTCCTGCTGGTGAATCACAAATAATAAAGTCGAATTCCATTTCTTCAAGTTTTTTTAACACTTTCTCAACTCCAATATGTGTTAAAGAATCTTTATCTCTAGTTTGCGATGCAGGAAGAATGAATAAATTTTTTGTTTGTTTATCTTTTATTAATGCTTGATTAAGTGTTGCATCACCTTGTATGACATTAATAAAATCATATACAACTCTACGTTCACATCCCATTATTAAATCTAAATTTCTTAATCCTATATCAAAATCTATAACAATGGTTTTTTTACCTTTTTGTGCTAAACCAGTCGCAATAGCTGCACTTGAAGTAGTTTTGCCTACACCTCCCTTCCCTGAAGTTACTACAATAATCCGTGTCATATAAAAATATCCTTAAAAAAATATACTTAACTGAGAGAATTTATAGTTAAAAATTTATTTTTTAAGTAAATTTGAGCTGATTTTCCAATAAATTTTTCTGGAATTTGATCTGATAACCAATATTCTCCAGATATAGAAACTAATTCAGCAAAAAGAACTGTACAAAATATTTTTCTTGTTGTATCCCCATCAGCGCCAGCAAGAACTCTGCCACGAACTATGCCATATACATGAATATTACCATCTGCTACTAATTCAGCTCCGGCACTAACGTTATTAACAACTATCAGATCAGCATGTTTTGCGTAAATTTTTTGACCTGAACGTACAGGTAAATCTATAATATGAGTTTTTTCAATTTTTTTTATTATATCTTTTTTTGTATTTTCTTGAGAAATATTAAAAATATCATCAATAATGTTTTTATTCTTTCTTTGACTTTCTGATAAAACAGGCACACCTGAATTAATAATAATTTTTTTTAATTTTTTATCTTTACAACCACTAACTCCTACCACAAAAAAACCATAAGAAATAATAATTTCTTGTATTTTTTTCCAGTCTGCTTTATTACATAAACTTGATATATTAACAATAACAGGTGCATTTTTAAAAAATTTTGGACATTCTTGAATTTTTTTATATATTGATTCACTAATTAAATTTATATCATGATCATACAAATACATTACTAGTAGTGTAAAATTACTACCTTTTAGTTCAATAGATGTTTTTGACATATTGATTACTCAATAATATATATTTATATGTATATCAAAAATATATAATTTTATATTTTTTTGAACATTTAAAATTTTAAAAAAATACATATAATTAAATTATAGTATAAATACTATTCGATAACAAATTCTATTTATTATTAAAAATAAAAAATATTTTTATAATTTTAAAAAAAATTAAATCATTTTATAGGAAAAACATTATTTTGTTATTCTCTCAAAATAGTAAACTTATATTACGTCAAAACGAAATATTTAAAACAAAAAAAGTATTTTTTTTAGGAAATATAAATAATGATTTTCCTTTATATCTTTCTACTATTAGTACAAAAATAAATTTATAAAAATATAATATATATATAAATTTTAAAAAACATATCAAAAATAGAAAAAATATTTATATTTATAATAATTTATTAATTTCAAAAGAAATGATTAAAAATTGCAATACAATAATTTTTTATTGGCCTAAAAATAAATCTGAAGCGCAATTTCAATTTTTTAATCTTATTGCAAATGCATCCATTCAAACTACAATATTTATTGTAGGAGAAAATTCTAGTGGAGTAAAAAGTCCACCATTAATGTTAACAAATTGGATTTAATTAGAAAAATTAGACAATGCCAAACATTCTATATTAATGTCAGGTTTGTTAACAAAACAAAAAAAATTTATATTAAAAGATTTTTTTAAAACACATTGTTGGAAAAATTTTTCTATTAAGTCTTTGCCAGGTGTTTTTGATCATAAAAAAATAGACGAAGGCAGTAAAGTTACTTGCATCTACTTTTTCAAAAAATATAACTGGAAGAGTTTTAGATGTAGGTTGTAGAACAGGTTTTTATCAGTATCAGTGCTTTATAGATCTCCTAAAGCAAAAATTACACTCATAGATAATGACATAGCTGCATTGAATTGTAGTCAATATATATTAAATAAAAACTCATTAAAAGGAACATTAATATTAAGTAATGTTTATTCAAACGTATTTCAAAAATTTGATTTAATTATTTCTAATCCACCTTTTCATGATAATTTATACATTAATTTTAGCATAATAAAAGAGATAATCTATAATTCTAAAAAATATTTAACGTCACAAGGAGAATTAAGATTTGTAGTTAATACTTGCTTTAATTATAATTTTTTATTATCTAAGACATTTAAAAAATATGGCATACTAAAAAAAACAGAAAAATATAAAATTTATCAAGATTTTCTAAAATAAATCAATGGTACCCGGAGCGGGACTTGAACCCGCAAAGCTCTAAAGCCGAGGGATTTTAAGTCCCTTGTGTCTACCAATTTCACCATCCGGGCTAAAATATTTTTTAGAGGCGTATCCCGGAATCGAACCGGGTTATACGGATTTGCAATCCGCTACATATCCAATCTGTCAATACGCCTTTCATATACATTATAGAAAAAAAAAATAAAAATTACAAATAAAAAAAAATTTTTTTAAAATTAATTTATAAAAGCAAAATTATCTTTGCAATAAATAAAATAATGATTTATCATTAAAATTATTTTAATTTTTTATTTTTTAATTTATTATTATTATTATTGGAGAGGTGGCCGAGTGGTTTAAGGCAGCGGTCTTGAAAACCGCCGACGAGTAATCGTCCGAGAGTTCGAATCTCTCTCTCTCCGAAAACTAAAAAATTAAAATATACATAAAAATTCAATCATTAAATCTTCCTTATGTAAAAAAATTAGTAACATAGTTAATATTACAAAAAATTTTACTGAATATCAGATAAAACTTCAATTTCTACACGACGATCTGGAGCCAAACAACTAATTAATAGAGATCGATTTTCTATATCTTTACATACTTGATTAGTTAATGGATAAGAATCTCCCATACCTTGAACAGTGATATTTTCTCGAGAAAAACCACGAGATGCTAAATAATTTTTAATACTATAAGCTCGATCTTCAGATAGTTTTTGATTGTATTCTTTATTGCCTATCTTATCTGCATGTCCTAAAAGAATAATAGAAACGTTTTTCAATTTCATTTTCTTAATATCAGCATCTAATTGATCAAGTTTATCATAAGAATTTGGTTTTAATTCTGAACTATTAAAAGAAAAATTAATATTTTCATTTAGAATGCTATACTTAGTATTGGATTCTTCAGAATCATAAGTTGCAAAAGCATCATCTAAATAAGGTTTTCCAAATTTCCACCCAAAAGACAGAACAGCATCTCCTAAAGAAGGCTTAATAGATGAATCAATCATATTTTTAATGCTATTATTCCAAGTATAGTCTAATCTAGTAATAAATTTTTCATTAAAAATATATTCAGCACCCAAAGAAAAGCTAGGTAATAATGGGCTTTCTTTGTTAAAAATGTTTTTTAAATCATTTTTAGAAACAAGTTTTTCCCAAGATAATATTCCACCTAACTTTGTATAAAGATGAAAATCATCTGTTATTGGATATGATAATTTTGTTACTAATTGCAAATTATTATGCTGTTCTTCTTTGCTATCTTTTTGGAACATTAAATGAGGAGAAAAACCATTAGTATAATTTTCTATTTCTAGACTAAAATAAGGATTGAATTCATATCCTAAAAATAACCCTAAAATTGGTGCGCTAAATTTTTCTTGTAAATTATCATTTTGAGTTTTTTTATTATTAGTGATATGTTTTAAAGGATCAAATTGAGACCATCCCATTTTTGTACCTAGATACCATCCATTTTTCTCTTCAGCTTGCACAGACGCAACTAAACTTGCTAATAAAAAAGCGATAGCAAGAGCTCGTTTTTTCATTTGAAACCCCATGATTTTAGATGAATGATAAATTATATAAAAAAATTATATTATACATATAATATAATTCAAAAAATAACTAATTAACTTTAAATGTTGTTTATGTAAAAATATTATATAATAAATATTATACTAATCATATAACAATGATTATAAAACATTTATATATCTTTGATATAATATTATTATGCACGATAATTTTTATAAGAAAAATTTAATACATGTATTCCTAAAAAATGCAACATAAATAAATATCCAATTCCGGATATAAATAAAACAAAAAATAAACGAAGTATTTTATAAAAAAAAGATCCTATATTCCAAAAAGGCATAAAATATAGTATACAAAATAAAATTAACATCATAAATAATGTTGATAAAATAATATTTATAATAAAAATTAACTTTTTATATTGAAAATATATAACTTTTTTTTGATTTAACTTTCGATAAAGTAGTAAAAAATTTATCCAACTAGATATACTAATAGATAAAGCAAGACCAGTATGTTTAAAATAAAATATTAAAAATGGATTCATCAGTTGAGTTAAAAAAATTGTAAACAATGAAATTTTCATAGGAATATAAATTTCTTCAGAAGCATAAAAAGCAGTAGCCAAAATTTTTACTAAAATAAATGAAATTAAACCTAAAGCATATATTTCTAATGTTTTTTCTGTCATTAAAACATCTAAATCCGTAAATTTTCCATATTGAAAAAGAACTATAATAATCGGTTTTGCAAGAAAAAAAAACAAAAAAGAAAGTGGCAAAGATATTATTAAACTAATACTCAAGGACCAATGAATTAATTTTTTATATTCTGATTTTGCATCCGTTTTATAACTTTTTGCAAGAGATGTAAATAAAATAGTACTTAATGAAGAACCCAATATTCCTACTGGAAATTCTATTAATCGATCAGCATAATAAATCCAAGATATCGATCCTGCGTTTAATAAAGAACTGAAAATAGTATTAATTATTAATGAAATTTGATTTGCAGAAATTCCTAAAATACTAAGACCCATTTTTTTTAGAATTCTTAACAAACCAATATTCTTCCATTTTATATTTGGTATTACTAGCATATGTATTTTATATAAATATGGCAATTGATAAACTAACTGTATTATACCACCTATGATGACTGCCCATGCTAATGCAATAATAGAAGGATAAAAAAAAGAGCTAAAAAATAAAGAAAAAACAATAATACTAATATTTAAAAATATTGGCGATAAAGCTGGAATAAAAAAATAATTCCAACTATTTAAAATTAATGAAAATAATGAAGATAAAGAAATTAATAAAATGTAAGGAAACATTATAGTTAATAAATTTATAGATAATATTAATTTTTCAGGTGTTTCTAAAAAACCTGGTGCACTAATTAAAATAAAAAAACGAGAAAAAAATATGCCTAGTATTGTTAATAGAAATAAAAAAAAGATCATAAAACCAAAAATAGAAGAAATAAAATTTTGTACATACTTTTCACTTTTATAAACTCTATATTCCATTAATATAGGAATAAAAGCTTGAGAAAAGGAATTATCAAAAAAAATACGACGTAATAAATTAATAATTTTAAAAGCTATAAAAAAAGCATCTGTAAAAATAGAAGCTCCAAATGTACTAGCAATTAGAATATCTCTAATAAAGCCTAAAATACGAGATATTAAAGTAATAAAACTTACTGATATTAAAGATTTCAAAGGATTCATTCTAAATCAATCCATACTATATAAAAAGACTTATTAATAATTTTAATAAGATATACATGTTATATGTTAAAAATTTAATAAAATTTTTTTAAGCTACATTTATATCTTTTTAATAATTATTACTAAACTAACTAAAAAATAAAAAAATATGTCTAAATTTATAAAAAAAATAACTATTATAAAACCTGATGACTGGCATGTTCATTTAAGAGATGAAAAAATTTTAAAAAAAGTTATTCATTATACTGGAAAATTTTACCAAAGAGCCTTGATCATGCCAAATCTTGATAATCCTATTACAAATTGCTTAAAAAGTATTCATTATAAAAAGAGAATATTAAATTCAATGAAATTGAAATATAAATTTCAACCATTAATGACTTGTTATTTAACTAGATTTACAAAATCTAAAGAATTAAGAAATGGTTTTTTAAAAAAAATATTTATAGCAGCTAAATTATATCCTAATGATTCCACTACCAATTCTCGAACAGGAATAAAAAACATCAATTGTATTACTTCTGTTCTAGAGTGTATGGAAAAAATAGGGATGCCATTGTTAGTTCATGGTGAAGAGATTAATAAGAACATTGATATCTATGATAGAGAATTAAAATTTATAGAAAATACTTTAGAACCTTTAAGAAAAAAATTTCCGAAATTAAAAATCGTACTAGAACATATTACAACTAAAGATTCTGTAGAATATGTGAAAAAGAGTAATCCTAAATATTTATCTGCTACTATTACGCCACATCATTTAATGCTTGATCGAAATGATATGTTTATTGGCGGAATTCAACCTCATCTTTATTGTTTACCTATTTTAAAAAAAAATACTGATAAGGAAGCTTTAAGAGAAGTTATAGCTAGAGGAGATAAACACTTTTTCTTAGGAAGTGATACAGCTCCTCATCTATGCAAAAACAAAATTAATTTTTTTGGATCTGCTGGTATATTTAATGCCCCTTGTTCTTTGTTATGTTATATGCATGTCTTTGAAGAAATGAATGCTTTAAAATATTTTCAATCTTTTTGTTCTGAAAATGGTCCTAAATTTTACAATCTTCCTATTAATAAAGAAACTATAACACTTATTAAAAAACCATGTACAATTATTAAAAAAGTTAATATCGATAAAAAAAATATAATTATTCCTTTTTTATCAGGTCAAAATTTAAATTGGTCTCTTGAATAAAAATAATAATGTTTATTAGTTTTGCAAGTTCCCTTCAGCATCATAACTAACAGATGCAGTATAATTAGGCAGTAATTCTAAAAACTTTTGATTTAAGTAAAATTTTTTATTGATAAGGATTTTATTTCTAATATTTAATTTTTTTAATAGATAACATTTTTTTACTATTTTTGTCCAATTTTTATATAATATATAATGATTTTTATAAGGTAAAAATATGCCGTATTCTTTTTCAAATAAGATTCTATCTTCATTAAGTTTAGAATATTTTTTTAATAATACTTTTTTTTTCATAAAATCTAATATATTTTCATTGTTATTAAAGTCTGATAAATTTTTATATTCTTGATTTGTTATAGTTTCTAAAGAACATAAAATGTTTTCTATTTTTTTTAGAGTATCTATTAAATTTTGCATTATTTTTTTATATAAAATTTATTTATAAAATATTATTTTTACATAAAATGTATTATGATATCAACAAAAATTTATTGCTCATAAAAAAACTATTACTTCTCCACTTTTATTGATAGTTCCAGTAATAATTTTTCCAGTTTTTGTTTTAATGCGTATTGTGTCATTTTCAGATCCGTTACTTAATGATTTTGCTTTAGAAAAAATAGTAAAATTATTACTATGGATAATAACAGTTACTTGTTGATGAATTTTCACTATCCAAAATGGACGCGTTATTAAAGATGTTATTACTTGAAAAGGCAAAATATCACGTAAATTAACTCTATTTATTACATCTTGTTTTCTTCGATAAGTATAACTAGGTAATAAATCTATGCGTCCTATTAAAACTTTTAAATCTGATTCTTTTATTTTAGTTCCACGAGGAATATTTCTATTAGCTACAATATATTCTCCTTTAGCATGAATTTCTATTTTTAGATAATAATGTTTTTTAATGCAAGTTAATAGTACATCTTTTAAACCTATATAATTAATATTATTTAAAATAGAAAAAACAGGTTTTTCACAATATATATTTTTTTTTAATGGAGTCCGTATTATTATACTTATAATATCTTTTTTAAAAGGATATTCTTTTTTTAAAAAATTATTTAATTGATTAGTTAACGTAATAGCATTAACGTGAAATGTTAAAAAAAGTAGAAAAAAATAAATTATTATTTTCAATACAATCATTCTATTCCTTTTATATTAATTAAAACTGTTAATTAAAACTGAAACGTATAAACAGAAAATAATTTCTTAAAATCATTTTCTTGATAAAAAATATTCAATAAAAGTATAATAAAAAAATTATAAAAAAATAAATTTTCTAAAAAATAAAGTAAAATATAATTTTTTCAATAAAATATTCCATTTACAAGGATTAAAAATGTTCGATAAAATAAATAAAATTTTTGATTTTAGTCAAAATAAATTAAATCTTTATGCAAAAAGACAAGAAATTCTATCTTCTAACATTGCTAATGCTGATACTCCAGGATATAAAGCAAGAGATGTTGATTTTAAAAATGAATTCAACAAAATATTAAATCAAAAAGACAATAGCATTCCTTTGAAGAAAACATCTTTTAAACATTTAAATGGAAAAAATAATTTTATTTTAATAAAAACGATACCAATTGACAAAAATCAAATTAAATTAGATGGGAATACTGTGAATATGGATAGAGAAAGAATTGCATTTATGGATAATAGTTTAAAATATCAATCAATTTTAGTATATATGAAAAATGAAATTAAAAATATCATGCGTATTTTAAAAGGATAATATCAATCATGTCTCTTCTAAATATATTTAATATTGCTGGCTCAGCAATGAATGCACAGTCACAAAAAATCAATACAAGTGCTAGTAATTTAGCTAATATAGATAGTATTATATATAAAAATGGAAAATTTTATCCGTATATTGCAAAACAAGTAATTTTAGAATTTGATGCTTTAAATAAAAATTCTAAAATAGGTGGAGTAAAAGTTTCTAAAATAGTTGATGATCCAAGTCCTATGCATTTAATTTATGATCCACATCATCCTATGGCTGATAATAAAGGTTATATTTTAAAGTCTAATGTTAATCCTATTACAGAAATGGTAAGTAATATTTCAGCTTCAAGAAATTATCAAGCAAACATAGAAGTTTTAAAAACAGCTAAATCTATAATACTTAAAACTCTAACAATTGACGAATAAATAATAATGGAGTAAATATGACTACTATTAACGTTAATTCTCCTATAGAGAATACATTTATTAAAAAAAATAATAATATACAAAATGAATTAAATCCATTAGATTTACAAAAAAATTTTTTAACTTTATTAATTGCGCAAATTAAAAATCAAGATCCTACAGATCCTATTAAAAACACTGAATTAACATCACAATTAGCGCAAATTAATACAGCAAGTGGAATTGAAAAATTAAATAATACTGTAGGAAATTTTTCTAGTCAAATTAACAATAATAAAAATATTCAAGTTTCTTCATTAATTGGACATCATGTAATGATACCTAATAATGAATTAGTTCATACTGAAAATACTAAAACAAAATTTGGAATAGAATTAATTGGCAAAGCCTCTTTAGTAGAAGTGCAAATTATAGATAAGAATAATCAAATTTTACATAAAAAAATAATAAAAAATGTAAAACCTGGTATATATAGTTTTATATGGGATGGAAAAGATTTAAATAATAAAAATGTCATAACTGGAAAATATACTATTTTAGTAACAGCGAAAAATAAAGAACAAAATGTTCCTGTACAAAGTTTAAGTACGGCTTTAGTTAATAGTATTATCACTTCTTCTAATGATCCTATTATCGATCTAGGAGCATCAGGTAATACAAAACTTTCAGAAATTCGTGAAATTTTTAAATAAAAATTTTTAAATCTAATAACTTTAAAGGATAAAATATATGTCTATTATGGGGGCTATAAGTGGTTTACTTGCGAGTAATGAACATATGGATACTATATCTAACAACATAGCAAATGCATCTACTATAGGATATAAATCTAGTAAACCAGTATTTTTTGATATGTTCTCTTGCTCTCGTGAATCTAATAGTATAAATGGAAATGGTGTTGGTGTCTCTAATATTATACAAAATTTTAACAATGGAATGTTAGTTGAAACTGGTAGAGATTTAGACTTAGGAATCGTACAAGATGGGTTTTTTCGTATTGTAGATGCCAAAGGCAATGTACATTATACTAGAAATGGCCAATTTTCACTTGATAAAAATAAAAATATTATTACTATGGAAGGAATGTATCTTACTGGAAAAAATAAATCTTACCCTCAAAATACATCAAATAATTCATATGGTTTAGAAACTCTTAATTTAAGACACGGTAATATATTGCAAGAAAAAGCTACTTCTTCAATTACATTAACAGCAGTTTTAAATAGCAATACTAATTCTATTAATGATAAAATTGATATATCTGATAAAAACATGCCTCAACCAGAAGACTACAGAACTTATATTAACATATATAATAAAAATGGCGAAAAAGAACAAATAAATATTTCTTTTTATAAAATAAAGAAAAATACATGGAAAGTAGATGTTGAATCTAATGAAAATAGCATTAATGATAGTTTTCAAATAGAATTTAATTCTAATGGAGAATTAATTTCTGATGCAAATTTAAAAATTAAACCCAAAAATGCAAAATATGAAGATATTACTCTTAATTTAAGCAATACCATAGAACAAGAAAATTCTGAAAATGGTAATGAAAAATTTTCTCAAGATGGATATCCAAAAGGTTATCTAAAAACATTTGAAATCTCTCAAGATGGTGAAATTGTTGGAATATATTCTAATAAACAAGTTCAAGTAATCGGACAAATATTACTATCAAAATTTATCAATCCTGAAAAATTACGACCTGAAAGCGGTAATGCATGGTCTGCTACTGAAAAATCAGGAACAGAAATTATAGGAATACCAGGTGATACTGGTTTTGGTTTTTTAAGTAAAAAAACTTTAGAAACATCAAATGTTGATTTAAATAAAGAATTAATAAATATGATTGTAGCTCAGCGTAACTATCAATCAAATGCTCAATCTTTTAAAATAGAAGATAAAATAATTAGCACAATAATTAATTTAATATAAATAGGATAAAATAATACAATGGAGAATTCGATATATAATTCAATGATTGCGGCTAATCAATTGTTAGAAAAACAAACTGTCATTTCTAATAATTTAGCGAATATTTCAACAACTGGTTTTAAAGAAAAGTTTAATTTTACACTTAAAAACCAATATATGGAAAATTTTTATAATAAAGATAATAAGATTACAAAAGAATATTACAACTTTTTTCCAGGAATATTAAACTATACTAAAAGAGATTTGGATTTATTTATAAAAGATAATGGATGGTTAGCAGTTAAAGATAAAAATGGTAATGAAGCATATACAAAGAATGGTCATTTAAAAATAAATTCAAAGAGAATGCTAACAATACAAAATAATGAAGTACTAGGAAATAAATGTATTATTAGAATACCTAGAAATGTCATATTAAAAATTTTATCTAATGGAATTATTACTGCAATAGAAAAAAAGAAAAACAGTTTTTCTGAAACTAAAATAGGTAGTTTAAAATTAGTACATCTTCCTTTACAAGATCTCATACAAAAAGAAAATGGATTGTTTTATCTTAAAAAAAATAGTCTACTTAATAAGAATATAAATCATAATAATAAAATAACTGTGCAATCTGGTGCATTAGAAGAAAGTAACGTCAATCCTTCTAAAAATATGATAGAGATGATATCTAATGCTAGACAATTTGATATTCAAATGAAAATAATTTCTATGTGTGAAAAAAATTCTGAATATGCAAATCAGTTATTTAATATTTAAAAAATAACATAGGATAAAAAATTATGATTCCTTCTTTATGGATTTCTAAAACAGGTCTTGATGCTCAACAAATTAATATGAATATTATTTCTAATAATTTAGCAAATGTTAGTACAAATGGTTTTAAACGTTCTCGAGCAGTTTTTGAAGATTTAATGTATCAAACAATACGTCAAGCAGGAACTAATTCATCTATTGATACAACTTTACCGTCAGGATTACAGTTAGGAACTGGAGTAAGACCAGTAGCTACTGAACGTATTTATAGTCAAGGAAATCTTTCAAAAACAGATTCTTCAAAAGACGTAGCTATTAATGGTCAAGGATTTTTTCAAGTGCAATTGCCAGATGGTAATATTGCATATACACGAGATGGTTCTTTTCAATTAAATCAAAATGGTGAATTAGTAACAAATAGTGGTTTTCCTATTGTACCAGAAATAACTATTCCTCCGAATGCTACTAATATCAATATAGCAAGAGATGGAGTTGTGAGTGTTTCTATTCAAGGACAAACGCAACCTGTTTTTATAGGACAGTTAAATTTAATTAATTTTGTTAATCATTCTGGATTAGAAAGTTTAGGAGAAAACTTATATCAAGAAACTCAAGCCTCAGGTTCTCCAATTGACACTGTTCCAGGTTTAAACGGTACAGGATTGTTGTATCAAGGATATGTTGAAACTTCTAACGTCAATGTTGCTGAAGAATTAGTAAATATGATTCAAACTCAAAGAGCATATGAAATTAATAGTAAATCCATTAGTACATCAGATCAAATGTTACAAAAGTTATCACAATTGTAGTTTAATTTTATTAATATGTTTTTTAAAAATATACAAAAATATTAATATATAAAATTTTTATTATTAAAGGTGATTTTTTGTGATAAAGTTTTTTATTTTTAAAACTAAATACTATTTAGCTGCTATTTTTTTATTATTACTGCAGAGCTGTTCTAATGTTGAGTATACACCTATAGTTTCAGGTATTACCACTGCTACAGCTCCTAATATTTTACCCAAAGCAATGAATAGTTCTTTATTTCAAGAAAAAATAGCATCAAACTATGGCTATGAAGCATTATTTGAAGATCATCGTCCACATAATGTTGGAGATATAGTAACTGTTGTATTACAAGAGAATATAAGTGCTAGTAATAGCTCTTCTTCCAATGCCAGTCGAGATGGAAGCACTAATTTAGGAATAACAATAGCTCCTGGTCAATTAAATCCTATGCTAGATGTTGAATCAAAAAATAATATAACTGGATTGAATAGCATAGGAAAAAATAATTTTTCTGGAAAGGGCAGTAATTCAGCAAAAAATAAATTTACTGGACTAATTACCGTTACTGTTCAAGAAGTGCTTCCTAATAATAATTTAAAAGTAATTGGAGAAAAACAAGTTGCTATTAATGAAGGAATAGAATTTATTCGATTTTCAGGTGTAATTAACCCTAATAACATTAATAAAAATAACTTAATTTCATCAACCCAAATTGCTGATGCACGTATTGAATATTTTAGTCATGGACGTATGAATGATGTTCAAAAAATGGGATGGTTGCAAAGATTTTTAATGAAGATTTCTCCTATATAAATATATATTATAAAACAATAAATATTTTAAATTAAATCTCATAGAGAACACTTTTTGTTCTTTATGAGATATTAAATATTTAAAAAAATTTTTGTATTAAAATTCATCAAAAAAAATATATCTATATATTATAATACTTTTAAATAAAAGAATTTATAAAGGTTTTTTATGTCTAAGAAAATATTTTTATTGATAATAAAAACAATGATTTTTATTTTTATAAGTTTTTCATTTCCTTTGTGTGCTGAAAAAATACGTGATTTAACTAGTATTCAAGGAATTCGTAATAATCAACTTATTGGTTATGGACTAATAGTAGGTTTAGATGGTACAGGCGATCAATTAACTCAAACTCCATTTACAAAACAATCATTAAATAATATGCTTTTACAATTAGGTGTTAACATTCCTACAGATACTAATATGAATTTAAAAAATGTAGCAGCAGTAATGGTAACAGCTAATTTACCACCTTTTAGTCATGCAGGAGAACAAATAGATGTTATTGTTTCATCTATAGGAAATTCTAAAAGTCTTAAAGGTGGAACGTTATTAATGACTCCTTTAAAAGGAGCAGACAATCAAATTTATGCTATTGCTCAAGGTAATATATTAATATCTGAAAAAAATAGTTTTCAAAAAAGAATAAATTTTAATCAAGTTAATTCTGGCATAATTAATAACGGTGCAACAATCGAACGTGAAATAAATACTAATTTTGGAAAACAAAAAACAATTAATTTGCAATTAAATCAAGAAAATTTTATTACAGCACAACGTATTAGCGATATGATTAATATTAAATATCCAGATACAGCTACACCTATTGATTCTAAAACAGTACAAATAAATACTGTAGCTAATAATAATGTACAGGTTCACATGCTTGCTAATATTCAAGACATAGATATTTCCATTCCTTCACAAGGAGCTAAAGTTGTTGTTGATCGTCGAACTGGTTCAGTTGTTATTAATCAAGAAGTAAAATTAAGATCATGTGTAGTATCAGATGGAAGTTTATCTATAATAATACCTAAAATTATAGATCTAAAAAACAATTTATATTTTTTAAAATCATTCATAAAAAAAGATGAAAAAAAATATAATTTATCAGATGATATAATGAATAAAAATTATATAGATAATATTGTTTTTAATAAGAGTAATTTAAATGATATAGTTAAAGCTTTAAATATATTAGGTACTAAACCTGATGAATTAGTTTCTATTTTAGAGTTAATGAAACGTGCTGGTTGTCTTAATGCTACATTGGAAATTATTTGATGAACGATAATTCATTATTAAATATTACAAATTATAATACACAATTTATTCATGAACTTAAATATCAAGTGCATAATAATCCTAAAAAATATGCATTACAAACTGCTAAATCAGTAGAAAGTATATTTATTCAAATTTTACTTAAAAGCATGAGAAATTCTTTATCAAATAACACGTTATTAGATAATAATCAAAGTCGTCTTTATACCGATATATATGATCAAAAAATATCAGAGGAAATAAGTAAAAAGGGAATAGGACTCACTAATATTATTCTTAAACAATTAGAAATAAAAAAAAATATTGAATAAAATAAAATTGTATTAAATATAATTCATATGTATTATTCTAAATTCATATGTATTATTCTAAATTAGAATATTTTTCAAAATCATACATTTGATATAAATTGAGGAAAAAAAATGGGTTCTATATTAGAGACTGCCATTTCTGGCATAAATGCTATGATGATACTGATTGATAAAAATAATAAAAAAATCAATAAAACTCCTTCAAAAAATGCAGAAAAACGCGTTTTTCTAGAAAATACTGTACAAGAGTCAAATGTTAATACTGTCGTAAAAGTAAAAGAAATATACGATAATTATAATGATTTTATTGTAGAAGAAAAAAGAAAAACAAATGCACAAGTTAAAAATGAACAAACTAGAGTTGAACAACTATTCAAATTAGAAGATTTATTATGTGAAAAATCTAATATTTTTAATAACTTAATGAGCGATTTATATCTACAAATAGATAAAGATATTCTAGTAGATAAAAAAAACATTTTTAATGAACGAATAAAAGCGAAATTAAGTAATATAATGTTTTCTTTAAAAGATTTTGATAGAAAGTTAAATTTTTTAGAAAAAGATATAAAAGAATTAGTAATAAATAATTTACAAAAAGTTAATGATTTAATTAATGAAATTCATGATATTAACATTAATATAAATTATATTCCTATGTTTAAAGTTCCTAATCGAATGGAAAATCTTATTGAAAAAAGAGAAAATTTAGTAGATGAATTAAATGATCTAATTGGAGTTAAAGTTGTTAAAAAAGACAATAATTATCAAGTATTTTTAAATAATGGAATAGCTCTTATCGACAACAATCAAAAACAAAATTTAATTCCACTAACTTCAGAATCTGATGATAGATATATTAGCATAGGATATGTAGATGAAAGAGAACGAACAATAAAAAAAATAGAAAACATGATACCGGGCGCTTATTTAGGAGCTCTTTTAAAATTCAAGAGAGTAGAATTAGCCAATACAAGAAATAAAATTGGACAATTAGCAGTTAATTTTGCCGATAACCTTAACTCGCATCATATATTAGGACATGACATGTTCGGACATGTAGGTAAACAAATTTTTAATATCAGTAATCCTGAAATTATAGCGAGTTCAAGTAATCGTTCTGATCCTACAATATCAGTGCAATGGCGTTCTATAAGTGATGCAAAAGATACTGATTATCTTTTATATTTTAAAAATAATAATTGGATAGTAACAAGATTGGCAGATCGAACTGTAATACAACCTAGTATACGTGAAGACAACAATAAAACATTGATAAATTTTGATGGCATTGAATTTACAATAACAGGATATAATGCTGATAATAATATTTTTATGATTAAGCCATATTCTCAAACATTAAATAAACTAGAACTATTAATTGAAGAAAATGAACCATTTTCATTTTTCTCGACTAATGATGTAAAGAATTTTAGCAAACATCATGCTATAACAATAGATAAATTTCGTAAAGAATTTTTAGTAAATCATGAAGACACTCTTGATGAAGCATATCAAAAATTTTCTAAATCTATAGCTTATAAAGCTAACGAACTCGAGGAAGAAATTCCTTTTAAAAAAAATATGATTAGAATACTGCATGATAAAACATTATCTATGTCTAAAGATGCTGAAAAAGATTATCAAGATATCAATTATCAACAAGAATGTTATCTTGCAAATGTAAAAGTTTTAGAAATGGCAGGAAAAATATTTAATGAAATAATTGATTGCTATAGTTAATTATTAATTATAAATTTTTAAAAAATAAAAACTTACTTTATAAGTAAGTTTTTATTTTTTTAGAAAACTAGATTATTGAATTATATAGTACATCTATAATTTATTGATATTAAATTAAAAAATTTTATTTAGGTTTAGAAATAGGAGAACTAGCAAAATTTTTTGCAGAATGCGCTCCTGCAGCATTTTTTATGCTAATGTTTGATTTTATATTAGATGCATTAGAATTCATCGGATTTTTAATATTATTTATATATAAATTTTCAGATATTTTTGTTATAGGTGCACTTGATTGACACTTTTTGTTCTTTTTACTAGTTTTTAAAAAACTATTATTTTTATTTGAAGATAACAAATCTCTTTTTTTAGAAGCTAGTGAATATTTAGATATTATACTTGTATTAATTGCAGTATCGTGTTGTAAATATTTCTTACATTCTCGAATTTCTTTTTGTAATTTTTTAAATCTTAACAAATTATTCTTTTTAATTACTCTACAATCTGTTTTTTTTTCTAAAAATTTCTTATTATTAATAATATTTTTTTTTTCAAAAATCAAAAATTGATATAATTTAGTTTTATTAATTTTTTTTTGGTTTTTTATTTTTTTTAATGGTAATAAAGGATATTTAATGCAAACTTTAGCTAATAATAATTCTAATGAACAAACTGAAGAAATAATAAACTCAGAAAAGTTAATAGACTTTTTACTTAAAAAATTATACTTAATATTTTTTTTATCTAATTTTTTAAAATAATTAAAATATTGATAAAACATAGTATTTATGAAAATTCTATTAGAATAATATTTATCAATCAAATTGCTTTTAGAAGAAATTTTTTTATTCTTATCTTTTTTTTTCTGAATAACATCGTTTATATTCTTTTGTTTCTTATTTGCAATTAAAATGTTGTTTAAATTGTTTTCTGTATTATAAAAAAAATTGTATTTGCTAGGAAAATATATATTTTTATTTTTTAAAAATTCTGATTTATATTTTTCAAAAAAACTATTAGATTTTTTTAAAGAAAAATAATAATCATTTTGAACTGTTTTTAAATTATTTTTTTCTAAAGATAAATTTTTAATATTATCAAAAGAATAAGATTTATTTTTAAAATGTTTTTTTCTAAATAATTGTGATAAAATCAATTCATCTTTATTGTTAAATTTATCTTCATTTAAAGGAATTTGTTTTTTTTTAAAAAAAAGATTATTTTTGTTTTGAATAGCGTTATTTTTAAAAATTTCACTTGTAACAAAAATATTTCTTATTAAAAAAGCACTTTTAATCCAAGTTATCATTTTAAATATAAAACTTGTATTATTTAAATTTTTTTTTAAAGGCTTTTTATAATTATTTTTTTTTAAAATATTCTCTTTTTCTTTGTGAAGATTATTAATCTTATTTTGATATATATTATATTTAGTTAAATCTAATTTTTTTTTCTTTTTTCTTTCTATAATATTTTCTTTTAAAAAACTTGTAATTTTATTTTTTTGAATATTATAAAGAGAATAACTAATTGCATTGATCTTTTCTCCTTTTCGAATTCTAGAAACAGAATAATGCGGAGTTTTCATTTTTTTACTAGGAATAATAATAGTTTTTCCACCATCTTGACGTTTTTCAATAGCATGTACTGCAGCTCTTTTTTCATTTAATAAATAGCAAGCAATTTCTATAGGAACAATTGCATGAACTTCACGTGTATTTTCTTTTAAAGCTTCTTCTTCAATTAAACGTAAAATAGATAAAGATAAGGATTCATTATCTCTAATAGTTCCTGTCCCTGTACATCTTGGACAAACATGATGACTAGATTCACCTAAAGATGAACTTAATCTTTGTCGAGACATTTCTAACAAACCAAATCTCGAAATATGACCAATTTGAATACGTGCTCTATCTTCACGGGCGATTTCTCTTAATCTATTTTCAATTGTTTTCTGATGATTAATAGATATCATATCTATAAAATCAATTACTATTAACCCCCCTAAATCACGTAAACGTAATTGACGAGAAATCTCATCAACTGCTTCAAGATTAGTGTTGAATGCAGTAGATTCAATATCTGAATTACTTGTAGATCGTGCAGAATTAATATCAATAGCAGTTAATGCTTCTGTAGTATCTATCATGATAGAACCACCAGAAGGAAGTCTTACTTTTCTTTGAAATGCTGAATCTATTTGCGTTTCAATTTGAAAATAACTAAAAAGTGGTATATCTCCAGAATACAACTTAATTTTATTAATAAAATCTGGACGTCCTAAAAAAGTAATATGCTGACGTGCTAAATCTAATATGTTAGGATTATCAATTAAGATTTCTCCAATATCTTTACGTAAATAATCTCTAAAAGCTCGAACAATAATATTGCTTTCTTGATGAATTAAAAATGGTGCTATTTTATTTTTTGATATTATTTTAATTGTATCCCAATGTTTTAATCTGAGCGATAAATCCCATTGTAATGATTCTATAGATTTCCCTGCTCCAGCAGTTCTAATAATTATACTCATGTTTTCAGGTAATTCTAACAAAGATAATAATTCTTTCAATACTATTCTATCGTGTCCTTCAATTCTTCTTGATATTCCGCTTGATTTAGGATTATTTGGCATAAGAACTAAATAACTACCAGCTAAACTAATAAAAGTTGTTAAAGCAGCACCTTTAGTTCCTCGTTCTTCTTTAGTTATTTGAACGATAATTTCTTGGCCTTCTTTTAAAATATCTTTAATACTATAATTTAAATTATGAACATTCTTATCTAATAAATAATTTTCAGAAATTTCTTTAAATGGTAAAAAACCATGTTTTTCCTCACCATAGTCTATAAAAACAGCTTCTAAACTTGGTTCTATACGAGTAATTTTTCCTTTATAAATATTTGATTTTTTTTGTTCTGATCCAGAATTTTCTATATCAAGATCGTATAAACGCTGACCATCAACAAGAGCTATACGCAATTCTTCCTGTTGAGTTGCATTAATTAACATTCTTTTCATTATAACTTTTTCTCTCTTATTTTTATAAATAAGTAAATACATCAACAGGAAATATAAATTATTAAAAATCAATTTTTATCATTAAATATGATTTTTATTTAAAATACCTATAAAAATAAGTTTTCTTATTTAAAAATAAATAAAAATATCAAATATAAATATATAAGAATTAATATATATAAAATAATATTAAATATATTTATTTTTTAAATCATATAAAATTTTTTTTATACTAATTCAATTAAAGACAAAACAACTTATTTAATATATTTAAATTAATAATTATATTATAATAAATAAAAATTAAAAAAATTATTTTAAAAATAGAGATTTTTTTAATGAAAAATCAAATATTGCCTATGTCTATCATATATATTAATCAAGATATGATAAATCAACGAATAGATAATTTTATGCATAAAAGATTTAAAAATATACCAAAAAGCATGATTTATCGTATTATAAGAACAGGAAAAGTTCGCGTTAATAAAAAAAGAGTAAAACCATATTATAAATTAAATATTGGAGATATAGTAAAAACTCCACCAATAAAAACTTCACACAATTCAAAAAATAATTCTATTCCTGTAAATTATCTTAACAGTTTATTAAAAAATATTTTATATGAAGACAATCATTTATTAATAATTAACAAACCTTCAGGTATTGCAGTACATGGAGGTAGTGGATTAAATTTTGGTATCATAGAATGTTTTCGAAAGTTACGACCATTAAATAAATTTCTTGAACTTATGCATCGAATTGATCGTGAAACATCAGGAGTTTTAATATTAGTAAAAAAACGCATGTCTTTATTATGTCTTCATAAACAACTAAGAGAAAAAAAAATCAAAAAAGAATACGTAGCACTAGTTCATGGTTTATGGCCTAATAATATAAAAAAAATTTCGCAACCTTTATTAAAAATAAAATTACACAACAAACAAAAAAAAGTTTTAATTGACATTAATGGGAAAGCTTCAGAAACGCATTTTATAATAAAAAAAAAATTTTCTTCTTCAACTCTATTATCAATCATTCCAAAAACTGGTAGAACACATCAAATTCGTGTACATTCTTTATATGCAGGACATCCAATATTATTTGATAAACGTTATGGTGATAGTAAATTAGATTCTAATATAAAAACTAAAAATCAAAACAACATTAACAGACTTTTACTTCATGCTTCTGCAATTCACTTCATACATCCTAAAAATGGCAATAAAATTTGTATCAAAGCACCCTTAGATTTAGATTTTAAAAATTATTTACATACTATGATGTAGTGCATATTTAATATAATTTCATATAAAAATGTTGTTTTACAATTAAATTACAACTAGTTATAAAGAGAGATATATAACATGGCTGTTCAAAAAAATAAACCTACTCGTTCTAAAAGAGGCATGAGACGTTCTCATGATTCTTTATTAAAACCAACCTTATCTATAGACAAATGTTCTGGAGAAATCCATGTTAGACACCATATTACATTTAATGGATACTATAAAGGAAAAAAAATAATTTAAAAAATCTCAAATGGTACTTCAAAGAAGTGCCATTTTACAAAAAATTTATATATTGTTTTATATAAAAATTATTAAAAAAATAAAATTTAATTATATAAAAATATAAATTTAAAGAAATAGGTAATTATTATGACATTATTCGCAATGTTATTTCCTGGACAAGGTTCACAATATTTAGGCATGTTGTCTTCTTTTTTTTCTGAAAAAAATAATATTTTTAAAAATACTTTTGATGAAGCATCTGACTGTATCAAATATGATTTGTTTAAATTAATAAAAAAAGGACCAGAAGAAAAATTAAATCAAAGTAGGTATACACAAGTCATAGTATTATCTTCATCAGTTGCAATATATCGTTTATGGCAATATAAAAATGGAAACAATCCATCATTAATGTCTGGACACAGCTTAGGAGAATATTCTGCTTTAGTATGTTCGAATGCAATTAAATTTTTTGATGCATTAAAACTAGTTTTTTTTCGCGGAAAATTAATGGAAGAAATAACCATAAATCGACCTTCCTTGATGCAAGCAATTATTGGTATAGAAAAAAAAACAGTAGAAACTGTATGTTCGTCGATAGTACTAAAAAAAAAATAGTATCTCTAGCAAGTATAAATTCTCATGATCAAATAGTAATTTCAGGAGATAAATCTGCTGTATGCGAGGCAAGTTTTAATTGCAAAAAACTTGGTGCTAAGTATATATTGAACATAAACAGTAATATACCTGCTCATTCTGTAATATTAAAACCAATATCTAAGAAACTAAAAAAAAAGTTAAAAAATATTACTATAAATTCACCAATTATTCCTGTGATCAATAATGTTGATGTAAAATCTGAAAAAACTAGTAAAAATATTAAAGATGCTTTAATAAGACAAATCTATAGTACTGTAAGATGGCAAGAAATTATAGAACTAATAAAGTCAAAAAAATATTTTACTATGTTAGAAATTGGACCTAATAATATACTTACCAACTTAAATAAAAAACACAAAAATATCATTCCATTTAGTACAAATAACTTAAAAAATTTTTTAATAGCATTTCAAAAAATTAATAAAGAAAAAAATGAATTCTAACAAAAAAACCGCTTTAATTACAGGTGCAAATCGTGGAATAGGAAAAGCTATTGCAAAAAAACTAATACGAAAAGGAATTCGAGTAATAGGTACTTCTACTACTCAAGAAGGAGTAAATGTTATTAATAATTATTTAAAAGAAAACGGATTCGGAATTGTTTTGAATTTAAGCAATATTGATTCTATTGCGGAAAAAATACATGAAATTTATAAAAAAAAATATTCTATTGATATATTAATTAATAATGCAGGCATTAAAGAAGATAATTTATTAATAAACATGAAAGATAAAGAATGGAATAATGTAATAACAGTTAATTTATCAGCAATTTTTTATCTTACTAAATCTATTATTAGATCAATGATAAAAAAACGACAAGGAAGAATTATTACTATTGGCTCTGTCATTGCACATATAGGAAATAATGGACAAGCTAATTATAGCTGTTCTAAATCAGGATTAATAGGATTTCATAAATCTTTAGCCTTAGAAGTAGCATCAAAAGGTATTACTGTAAATATTGTTTCACCAGGTTTAATTAAAACAGATTTTACCAAAACGTTAAATTCAAAACAATATCTAAAATATTTATCTAAAATTCCTATGAAACGATTAGGATGTCCAGAAGAAGTAGCAGATGCAGTTGCTTTTTTAGTTTCAGAAAAATCATCGTACATTACTGGACATACATTACATATAAATGGAGGTATGTATATGATATAATGTTAATAACTATATTTTAGATTATAAAATCATATTTTTATATATAAATAAAATGAAAATCAATATCAATGTCTAAAGGAAAAAATAAACATGAAAAATCTTGAAAAACGTATTAAAAAAATAATACAAGATAAATTAGATGTTCCTAAAGAAAAAATATTAAACTATTCTTCTTTTAAAGAAGATCTTGGTGCAGATTCTCTTGATATAGTAGAATTAATTATGGCTTTTGAAGAAGAATTTAATATTGAAATATCAGATAAAGAAGCAGAAAAAATTAATACAATAGAACAATTCATTGAGTATATGGAAAAATATAAAAATAAATTATAAATCACTGATTTATATAATAAATAATTTTAAAATAATGATAAAAAACAAATTTATTGTAGTTGAAGGACTAGAAGGTGCAGGTAAAACTCATGCTTGTATATGTATTAAAAATATATTAAATCAATGTAACATTAAAAATATACTATTAGTACGTCAACCAGGAAGCACTCCAATTGCAGAAGAAATAAGAAAATTAACAAAAAAAAACTTTAATAATGATTATCTTACTAAAGAAACTGAATTATTACTAATGTATGCGGCAAGAATACAATTAGTTAAAAAAATAATAAAACCAGCATTAGATAGTGGAAAATGGGTCATCTCAGATCGTCATAATTTGTCTTCTTTAGCATATCAAGGTGGCGGATTGGGTATTAAAAAAAATATAATAACTCAATTGCAAACTTTATTTTTCCAAAATTTAATACCCGATTTAACTATTTACTTAGATGTATCTCCAGAAATTGGTTTAGAAAGAGCAAAAAAAAGAAATACGTTAGATCAAATAGAAAAAAGATCTTTGCAATTTTTTAAAAAAACTAGAAAAAGCTATCTAAAAAATATAAAAAAAAACAAAAACACTATAATAATAAATGCTAATTCAAAAATTAATATTGTAACTCACAATATCACAAAAAAAATATTAAATTGGATTAATAAGAAAATTATATGAAATTATATCCATGGCTAATTAAACCATATAATAATATTATTACACAATATAAAATAAATAAAGCTCATCATGCTATTTTAATAAAAATTCAAAGAGGGATGGGAGTATCTCTATTAATTTGGTTTATTAGTAGATGGTTATTATGTCTTAAACCAATCGGAATGAATTTTTGCAATCAATGTCATGGATGTAAATTAATGTCTGTAAAAAATCATCCAGACTGGCATAGTTTAATATCTCAAAAAAATGATATATTTAATGTAAATAATATAAGGATAATTAATGAAAAAATTTTTCAATCTTCTCAGCAAGGAGGAAATAAAGTTATTTATATATCAGATATTGAAAAATTAACAGAATCTGCAATTAGCGCTTTTTTAAAAACGTTAGAAGAACCACCAAAAAAAACTTGGTTTTTTCTTATTAGTTATACAAATATAAATTTGTATTCTACATTAAGTAGCCGTTGTCTTATATATAAAATACTTCCTCCAATAGAACAAGATAGTTTAAATTGGTTAAAAAAAAATACTATTAAAGAAAATAGATCATATTTAACTGCACTGCGGATTAATCAAGGATCACCTATATCTGCAAAAAATTTTATTAATGGAGATATTTGGATAGATAGAATAAATTTTTATAAAAATTTATACGATGCTTTTAAAAATGAAAATTTATTAAAAATATTAAAAATATTAAATGAAAAAAATACTATAGTTAAAATTGATTGGATATATTTTTTACTTATAGATTGTATTAGATTTAATCTTAATAATATGAATCATGTCATCAATTGTGATCAAATAAAACTAATTAAAATAATTTCTAATAAATATCATAATATTGTTTTAGATCTTAGTATTCGTACTTGGATGAGATGTAGATACAGATTATTAAATATATCTGGAATTAATTATGAATTAATATTATTAGAACAATTACTTATGTGGGAAAAAATTTTAAATTTTTCATTTACAATTTAATTATAAATAGAGAAAAAATTATGTTTTTAATTGATTCACACTGTCATCTTGATCAATTGAATTATAATTTATTACATCAAAACATAGAAGATGTATTAGAAAAATCTGATAAAAATTATGTAAAAAAATTTTTAACAGTATCAACTTCTATTGATAATTTTTATATAATAAAAAAATTATTTAAAAAATATAATTCTATATTTTATTCTTGTGGTATACATCCTCTAAATTGTGTACAAGAAGAAAAAAATTTTAATATGATAGAAAAACTGTCTAATATAAAACGCGTCATAGCTATAGGCGAAACTGGCTTAGATTATCATTATTCACCTAACACAAAAAATATTCAAAAAGATTTTTTTCGTGAACATATTAGAATCGGCATAAAATTGAAAAAACCAATTATAGTACATTCTCGTAATTCTATTAATGATACTATAAAAATATTAAAAGAAAACAGTTCAAAACTATGCAGAGGAGTATTGCATTCATTTAATGAAAGTCATCATGCTGCATATCAACTTTTAGATTTAGGTTTTTATATTTCTTTATCAGGAATAGTAACGTTTAAAAATTCAATTGAATTATGTAAGACAATAAAAAAGATACCATTAGAATCTCTATTAATAGAAACAGATTCACCTTATTTATCACCAACACCATATCGAGGAAAAGAAAATCAACCTGCATATTTGTTTAATATCGCAAAAAAAATTTCCACATTAAAAAAAGTAAAGATTGAAAGTTTAGCGCAAATTACAACAAATAATTTTCATCAATTATTTAATACATTAAACATGTAATTTCTATTTTGCGAAAATATTATAAAACAAACAAATTGTTCTCTTATATTTTTAATAATTCTATTATTTAAAAAATGAAACTTATTAAAAAATAAATAAAATATACTTTATTATACTTCATTAATTATTTTATATGAATTTAGGAATCTTTTTAATATGTTTAAAAACGTATTTTCAAATCTTCAAAAAATAGGTAAATCACTTATGTTACCTGTTTCAGTATTACCAATTGCAGGAATACTTTTAGGAATAGGATCTGCTCATTTTAATTTATTACCAGAAATCATTTCTCAAATTATGGCTCAAACAGGAGGTTCTGTTTTTAGTAATATGCCTTTAATTTTTTCCATTGGAGTTGCTCTTGGTTTTACTAATAACGATGGTGTTGCAGCTTTAGCTGCTGTTGTAGCATATGGAATATTAATTCAAACGTTAACTACAGTTGAACCAATTATTTTACATACAACTGTAAATATTATACAAGAACAACATCTTGCTGATACAGGTATATTAGGAGGAATTATCGCTGGCGCAATTGCAGCATATATGTTCAATAAATTTTATCGCATTCAATTACCTGAATATCTAGGTTTTTTTGCTGGAAAAAGATTTGTACCTATTATTTCAGGATTATCTGCAATATTAATCGGCTTAATATTATCGATAATTTGGCCTCCTATTGGTCATAGTATTAAAATTTTTTCAAAATGGGCTGCTTATCAAAATCCAATTCTTGCTTTTACTTTATATGGTTTAGTTGAAAGAGCATTAGTACCATTTGGTCTTCATCACATATGGAATGTTCCATTTCAAATGCAGATTGGAGAATACACTAATTCTATAGGACAAGTTTTTCATGGAGATATTGCACGATATATGGCAGGCGATTCTACAGCTGGAAATTTATCTGGAGGATTTATTTTTAAAATGTACGGTCTTCCTGGTGCAGCCTTAGCAATTTGGCATGCAGCTAAAAAAGAAAATAAATCTAAAATAGGAAGTATTATGATTTCGGCAGCTTTAACTGCTTTTTTAACAGGAATTACTGAACCAATTGAATTTTCATTTATTATAGTAGCTCCAATTTTATATGTTATTCACGCAATTTTAGCAGGATTATCTTTTCCATTGTGTATTTTTTTAAATATGCGAGCAGGTACTAGTTTTTCTCATGGTTTTATTGATTTTTTAGTATTAAGTGGAAATAGTAATCATATATTTCTTTTTCCAATAATAGGAGTACTCTATGGATTTCTATACTATAGTATATTTTACTTATTAATTATAACTTTAGATTTAAATACTCCTGGACGAGAAATAAATAAAAATAATATAATGACAAAAAGTAATGCTGAAATTGCACCATATATTATACAAGCATTAGGTGGTAAAAATAATATTAAAAATTTAGATGCATGTATTACTAGATTAAGAATTACAGTTTTAGAAATATCAAAGGTAAATCAAAAAAATTTAAATAATCTTGGTGCTGCTGGAATAATTATTTCAGGATCAGGAATACAAATTGTTTTTGGAACCAGATCAGAAAATATTAAAACAGCAATAGATGAAAGTATTAATTATACATAAAATAAAATTAATATAATATAAATTTATTAATTATTTTATACATCATCTTTTTAAAAATAAGGAATTGTCATGATTCAAAATAATTCAATTTTTGAAAAAATTATTAATAAACAAATACCAGCAAATATTATTCATCAAGATAACAAAATAACTGCATTTAAAGATATAAACCCACAAGCACCTATACATATATTAATCGTTCCTAATTTTTTTATTGCATCATTAAACGATATTAATCAAGAAAACAAAGATATTGTATCACATATGTTTTATACTGCAGTTAATATTGCAAAACAAAAAAATATTAGTCAAGAAGGATATAGAATAATTTTTAATTGCAATAAAAATGGAGGACAAGAAATAAACTATCTGCACATGCATTTATTAGGTGGGATAAAGATGAATAAATTATTTTAATAATTAATATCTTAAATAAAATTAATTATAAAATTTAACAATCAAATTTAATAAAATATTTGCTTGTTATATTTTTTATTACTATTTTAATAAGCAATTATTTTTTATTAAAATATAGAAAATAATTTTCAAACAAAAAATCAAAATTTATTTTTTTAAATCAATTTTTATTTTACAAAATTTTTTTTAGAAATATTAAAAAATAATAATCTATTAATTTTTAATAACATATTTTATCAATATTTTAGATAACAAAACAAACTTTCTCATAAAGATTAAAAAAATTAATAGATTTAATAAAAAAATTAAAATTTATCAATATATAAAAAAATTTATTTTCTTAATGAAAGAATAGTTAATAAAAATAAAATTAAGAATATCAAAAATAAACAATCATTAATTATTAGCATACTTGTATACTGTTATCTCAAAATACTATTTACATAATTGCATTTATAGAAGAAATAATCCTTATCTTTTAATGTTAGTAAAAAAAAGGAAAATAATATTTAAAAAAATTGCGTTAATAAAAAATAAATAGAACTAGTCATTTTAATGAGATACAAAAATAATTTTATTTTATTTAAGAAAATTAATTATTTTTTAATAACTATATGCAAACATATAAATTTTTCTTAATTAAGAAAAAAATAAATTTTTTTATTTATACTAAGAGTAGTACTTTCTACTGACATTTAGTTAAATAATTAATTATTTAAAAATATGAACAGTAGAAAGACCTAACTCTTAATTATTATAAAATTTAAAATAATTAGAATTGATAAACTATTCCAGCACCAATAATATTGTCTTTAGAAAGATGATTATTTATAGTAAAGGCATTATTTTTTAATAAATTAATTTTATAATTCATATATGTTGAAATATTTTTATTAAACTCATAACGAGTAGAAATATTAATTTCTTTTGTTAGTTCCACACTGTTTTTGTTAGATAAATCTTTAATGTTTGAATTTTGTCCTTTAGAATCTAAATAACTTAAAGAAGGATGAAAACCGGAATGAAAATTATATTCTGCGATAGCTTCAATATTTTGTGTTTTATTAATAAACGGTTGTTCATCAGAGACATCAGATTGATTAATAACATTCAGAGTTGTTTTTAAATTATGACCTTCACCATAAAAAGCTGCAATATAAAGATCATTAGCATCATATTTAATGCCTAATCCATATGCATCTACAGAAGATGATTTTTTATCATTAGATAATGATTTATCGTCAAGTGTTTTAGAAGAAAAACAAGAACCTACAGCTGTTAATCCTACATTATTTTCATATTTTACTGAAGCACCCCAACCAAAATCATTTTGTTTACTATTAACTCTGTTTTTAGATGCATCTTGATATTGCAATGCAAAACTAACACCGTCAATTAAACCAAAAAAGTTATTATTTCTATAAGTAAGTAAACTATTATTTCTTCCTATCATGTAATTATCATTAGAAGAAAATACACTTTTAGTATTAATGTAGGGAGAACGTTCTGTTAATGATTTTGCATCGTGAAAAACACCATAATTTCGACCATAATCTATTGAACCCCAATCACCATATTTAAAACCAGCATACCCTAAACGTATAGTATTTGACTGTTGCTTATTTGATAATAATTCTGGTATAAAAAAATCACTTTTATATTCAACAGAACCATACCCTAAAAGATCATCAGTAATACGCATTTCTCCTGATAAACCTAAAATCGCATTTGTATCATCATCATCAGATATAATCTTTGTTGATAAAAAATCATGAGAAAACTTGTGATTAGGATTGATACTACCATACAATTCTAGTTTTTTACCGTTTTTATTAAAAATATCTACAGCATTAACTCCATTGCTAGCAGCCAATAATATAGGTATTATCACTGCTAAAGTTTTTTGATTTTTCATGAATTTATGCTACCTTTTGCTAAAAATAGTTTTAATTTATATTCATACTATAAAATAGTACTTATTTTCTTTTTTTAAAATAGCAGCATTACTAGTATAAAATTTTTATTTAAGAAATATATAAAATATTTTAATTAAAAATTTGAACTATTCACAGTTCTTGGAAATGGTATTATATCTCGAATGTTAGAAATTCCAGTAATATAAGAAATTAATCTTTCAAAACCCATTCCAAAACCTGAATGCGGAACTGTTCCATACCTACGAAGATCTCGATACCACCAATAATCTTCTTTTTTTAATTTTAATTCTAATAAACGTTCATCTAGTATTGAAATACGTTCTTCTCGTTGAGAACCACCTATTAATTCTCCAATATTTGGGACTAATAAATCCATTGCAGCAACAGTTTTCTTATCATCATTTAATCTCATGTAAAACGCTTTTAATTCTTTTGGATAATTTTTTATTATCACAGGTATTTTAAAATGTTGTTCCACAAGAAAACGCTCATGTTCAGAAGATAAATCTGCTCCTAAAAAAATAGAATTTTTAAATTTCTTTTTATATTTTATTAAGATGTTTACAGCATCTATGTAATCTATTCGTATAAAATTTACTAATAATAATTTATTTAAACGTTTAATTATATCAGCATCAATATAATTTTTAAGAAAATTAATATCTGAGATACAATCTTTTAAAACAGATTTAAAAATATATTTTAACATACACTCAGCAAGATCGGATATATTATTTAAATTCGTAAAAGCTGATTCTACTTCAAGCATCCAAAATTCTGCTAAATGACGGCTAGTATTAGAATTTTCAGCACGAAATGTAGGTCCAAAACTATAAACTCTTGATAAAGCACAAGCATATGTTTCGATATTTAATTGACCCGAAACAGTTAAAAAAGATTCTTTTCCAAAAAAATCTTTTTTAAAATCAACGGTTCCATTCTTATTTTTAGGAATATTCTTCATATCTAAAGTTGAAACACGAAACATTTCTCCAGCACCTTCGGTATTTAGTCCGGTAATAATAGGAGTTGGAATCCAATAATAACCTCTTTTATAAAAAAAAAGATGTAATTTTTGTAATACATGATTTCTTATTCTAGCTATAACACCTATTAAATTTGTTCTAGATCTTAGATGAGCCACTTCTCTTAAATATTCTATACTATGATTTTTAGCGGAAATAGGATATGTACTAGGATTTTCAACCCATCCTATAACTTTAATTATTTTAGCCTGAATTTCATATTTTTGTTTACTACCGATAGAATGTATTAACATTCCAGTAATCATAACAGAACAACCGATAGTTAAATGTAATATTTCTTTATCATAGTTAGATAAAGAATTATTAGCAATAACTTGAACAGCATCAAAACATGAACCATCATAGGTTGTAATAAATGAAAACCCTAATTTAGAATCTCGACGACTGCGAACCCATCCGCATACGGTAATTACAGTATTAACTATAATATTATCCTTATATATATCTAATATTGATACTCTGTTCATTAAATATTTTCCCTTATGATTATTTTAAAATATATTTTATAAATATAAGATAATAAAATAGAAAAATTTTCTTTAAAATTATTAAAAATATCAATGATTAATATTTTTTTACTGGCAACTTAAAAGCTTCATATAACTCTTTTAAAAATTTTTTATCTAAACAAAATGTTTTTCCTGGACTATCAGAAATTTTAGCAACAGGTTTACCGTTACATGTTACTAATTTAATTACAATATTTAATGGTTCTACATATGGAATATCACAAGTTAATTTTGTTCCTATTCCAAATATAACATTAATTCTATTATGAAACTTTTTATAAAGAGATATAATTTTTTCAAAATTTAGATTATCTGAAAAAACTAATGTTTTAGTAAAAGGGTCTATTCCTAATTTTTCATAATGTCTTAAAGCTTTTTCACCCCATTGAACTGGATCTCCTGAATCATGCCTGATTCCTTTATATAAAGAACTAAAATGTAAATTAAAATCATTTAAAAATGCATCCATTGTAATAGAATCTGTTAGAGCAATGCTTAGATGACTTTGATATTGATTTAACCATGTTTGCAATGCCATTATTTGACTATTTTTTAAATTAGAACTAATTTGTTGATGTGCTTGAAACCATTCATGCGCTTGTGTTCCAAATGGTTTTAATTTTAATATACGTGCTATATGATAATTACTTGAACCAATTAAAAAGGGAAATGTTTCTTTTAATCTTTTAATAACAGAATATTGTACATCATAAGAAAATCTTCTTCTTGTGCCAAAATCAATAATTTTTAAATCAGATAAATCTATATTTTTAGTATATTTAAAAAATTTTATTAATTTATAATCTAAATATTTAACAGCATTTTGAGAACTAATTTTTGGATGAAAATTACTATGAAAAATTTCACTAATTAAAGATAGAATCGGAACTTCCCATAATATTACTTCTTTCCATAAGCCCGTTATATGAATATGTAATTGATTATGATAGTTATTTATTTTTACTTGTGAAATATTATAACGAAATTTTTTTAACCAATGTAAATATTCTTTTTTAAAAAAAGGTAAAGAATTCATATAAAGATATTCTTCATGACTTAAAGTCAAAGACTTCATCATACTAATTTGTTTATATAAAATATTAGAATAACATCCTAAAAAATTTTTTCCTCTACAAATAAATTTAGCTGCTACATATACATTTTTATAATGATAAAAAATAGCTTGTTGCATATGAAGTTTATATGCATCAGTATCAAGAAATGTTTTTACAATTAAATGATTATTTTGTTTCATAGTATATTTGATGTTATATATTTTTTACTAATATATAATAACTATTATATATAATTTTATGTTTATCTAATAAGTTTATCTAGTAATAATAAACAACATTATTTTGAACATTGACATAAAATATAACATAAATAAAAAAGTTATCAATTTTCAATAAATAATATCTTTTAAAAAAAGATATAATACATTAAAATGATTTTATTTATAATTCAAATTTTACTTTACATCAAAAAGGAATTATAATGTTTTATTATTTAATTCGTAAATTTTTGTTTTCAATAGAACCTGAAAAAGCTCATTTTTTAGCATTACAATATTTAAAAATTAAAAAAAATAAATTATTTAATTTTTTTTTTCTAAATCTATAAAACCATCAAAAAACATTCAGTGTATGGGTTTAACTTTTAAAAATCCTTTAGGAACTGCAGCCGGAATAGATAAAAATGGAGAATATATAAATGCTTTATCGAGAATAGGATTTGGTTTTATTGAAGTAGGAACAGTGACTCCTTTGCCTCAAATAGGTAATCCTAAACCTAGAATGTTTAGAATTATTCCTGTAGAAGGAATAATTAATAGAATGGGTTTTAATAATCTTGGAATAGATAATTTAATTAAAAACATAAAAACATCTAATTTTAAAGGAATAATAGGAGTAAATATTGGAAAAAATGAAAACACTAGTATAAAAAATGCAATTAATGAT
Source organism: Buchnera aphidicola (Artemisaphis artemisicola) (assembly GCF_005082365.1). Classification (NCBI taxonomy): domain Bacteria; kingdom Pseudomonadati; phylum Pseudomonadota; class Gammaproteobacteria; order Enterobacterales; family Erwiniaceae; genus Buchnera; species Buchnera aphidicola. The sequence continues at coordinate 391,319 of NZ_CP034900.1, forward strand.
TATTTAATATGTATTGAAAAGATTTATACCTATGCTAGCTACATTGCTATTAATATTTCTTCACCTAATACTACAAGTTTAAGAACATTACAATATGGAAAAATTTTTCAAAATTTATTATATCATGTAAAAAATAAACAAAAAGAACTACAAAAAAAATATTTAAAATATGTTCCTATTGCTATTAAAATCTCACCAGATCTTTCAAAAGAAGAACTAGTTCAAATTTCTAAACAGTTAATTAAATACAAAATAGATGCAGTAATTGCAACTAACACAACTATAGATCATTTAGTAGTACCAGGATTAAAAAATAATTTAGAAAAAGGAGGAATCAGTGGATTACCTTTACAAAAAAAAAGCACTAATGTAATTTCAATATTATCAAAAAATTTAAATAAAAAAATTCCAATTATTGGAGTAGGTGGAATTAATTCTATTGATTCAGCAAAAGAAAAAATTAAATCAGGTGCTACATTAATACAAATTTATTCTGGAATGGTATATCATGGACCGAAATTAATTGAAAGAATTATTGATCAAATATAAAATTTATCAAATTATTATTTATAATTCAAATATCTATTAAGCTGTCAAAAAATAATTTTCTATTTAATTAAATAAGTATAAACATGAAATATTTATTTGCAAGCGCAAATTTTGGTACAGAAATATTATTGGAAAAAGAACTATTATTTTTAGGAGCTAAAAATTTAAATATAAAAAATGGAGGAATTTATTACGAAGGTGATGAATTTTTATTATATAATAGTTTAATGTGGAGTAGAATTGCATCACGTATTTTTTTATGCATAAAAAAATTTAATATAAATAATATTACAGATCTTTATCATAATATATATTCCATTAATTGGACTAAAATTTTTGATGTAAATTATACTTTTTTAGTTAATTTTAAAGGTACAAACAGTATTATTCGTAATAGTTTATTTGGATCCTTAATTATAAAAGATGCTATTGTTGATCAATTTAAAAAAAAATTATCTTGCCGTCCGAATATTAATCTTAATAAACCAGATATTCGAATCAAATCATTATTATTAAACAATACTATACATATTATGCTTGATTTAAGTGGAGAATCTTTAAATAAAAGAGAATACCGCAAATTTCATCACATAACCCCCATTAAAGAAAATTTAGCTGCAGCAATCGTACTAAATTCAGGATGGAATCAAAAAATTCCAATGATAGACCCTATGTGTGGATCAGGCACTTTATTAATTGAAGCAGCTATGATAGCTTCTGATAGAGCTCCTGGATTAACAAGATCAAAATGGGGATTTCAATCATGGAAACAGCATAATAAAAAATTATGGGATAATATTGTTAAAACAGCTCAAGAAAGATTTAAAATAGGAAAGAAAAAATGCTTTAAAAATTATTTTATTGGTTATGATTACAACCCTGAAATTATAAAAAAAGCTCAGATAAATGCATCGAATGCAGGTTTATCAAAAATAATTCATTTTTTTACACAAGACTTAAATGATTTAAAAAATACTTATAATAAAAAAGAAAAAGGAATATTATTGTGTAATCCACCTTATGGAGAAAGATATAAATCCGAAAATCAATTATTAGGATTATATGTACAATTAGGAATAACAGCAAAAAAATATTTTAGCAATTGGAAGTTATCAATTTTTAGTTCATCTATATTTTTGTTAAAATTTTTACAAATGCAATCATATAAAGAATTTTTATTAAAAAATGGTTCATTAAGTTGCATTCAAAAAAATTATGAAATTTTTTTTAAAAATATAGATATTAAAAATACTGAATATCAAGATAGATTAAGAAAAAACTTTAAAAAGTTAAAAAAATGGGCTGATTTAGAAAAAATACAATGTTTTCGAGTATACAATGCTGATTTACCAAACTACAATATAGTAGTAGATGTTTATGATCAATGGGTAGTGATTCAGGAATATAAAGCACCAAAATTAATCCATGATAAAAAATCATTTAAAAGATTATGTCATGCTATTTATTATACTAAAAAAATATTATCTATTTCTATAAATAGAATAATATTAAAAATTAGAAAAAAAAACAAAAATAAAACACAATATAATAAACTATTTAATAGTAATACTTTTATTTTAATTCAAGAATATTATGCAAAGTTCTTAGTTAACTTAGTAGATTATTTAGATACTGGATTGTTTTCAGATAAAAGATTAATAAGAAAATTATTAGGAAGCATGTCTAAAGGAAAAGATTTTTTAAACTTATTTTCATATACAGGAACTGCAACTGTTTATGCTGGATTAGGAGAAGCAAAAAGTACAACTAGTGTAGATATATCCAATACTTATATTCGATGGTCTAAACGTAATATGTCTATTAATAATTTAACAAATTCTAAAAATATTTTTATTCAATCTGATTGTATAAATTGGGTCAAAAAAAACAAAAAAAAATTTGATCTAATATTTATAAATCCACCTACTTTTTCAAACTCTAAAAAAATGCATCAATCATTTGATTTAAAAAGAGATTATCTTGATTTAATGACTGATTTAAAAAAAATTTTAAATAATAAAGGCTATATTATTTTTTCAAGCTCTACAAAAAATTTTACAATTGATATTAATCATTTAAATAAGATAAAATTACATGTAAAAAATATTACAAAAAAAACTCAATCTAAAGATTATTTAAAAAATTCAAAAATTTACCATTCTTGGTTAATAACACATAGTCAATGAAACTTCAAGGATAGAAAAAATTAAGGATAGAAAAAATTTATGCCTTTAATTAATATTCAGAATGCTTATTTATCATTTAGTAATATAGAAATTTTAAAAAATAGCACATTACATATTAACAATAATGAAAGAGTGTGTTTAATTGGTAAAAATGGAACTGGAAAATCTACTCTTTTAAAAGTTATTAATAAAAAACAAGAATTAGACAAAGGACGTATTATTTACAAAAAAAATATAAATATTAATTATTTAAAACAAGAAAATCCTAGAAATATAAACATATCTATATATGATTTTATTCATTTAAGTTTAATTAGAAACCAAGATAATAAAAAAAAAAATACAAATAGTACAATAGAAGTAGAAAAAATAATTAATTTAATTCAATTAAATAAAAATACTTTATTATCTAAATTATCAGGAGGACTATTAAGAAAAGTTGCATTAGGTCGTGTATTAATAGGAAATCCTGATTTATTATTATTAGACGAACCTACAAATCATTTAGATATGAAAACAGTTTCATGGCTTGAAAAGTTTTTAAAAAAATTTTCCGGTAGTATATTATTCGTCTCACATGATAGACATTTTATTCAAAATATATCTACACGTATTATAGATCTTGATCGTGGAAAATTAGTTTCTTGGCCAGGAGATTACAAAAACTTTATAAAATTAAAAAATGATAGTTATCGAATTGAAAAAATACAAAAAAAATTATTTGATAAAAATTTAGAAAAAGAAGAAAAATGGATTAGAAAGGGAATAAAAGCACGTTCAACTCGTAATGAAGGAAGATTTAAAAACTTAAAAAAATTACGAATAGAACATAAAGAATATAAAAAAATAGAACAATTAAATAATATAAAAATTAATCAATCTGAAAATACTTTAGGAAAAATAATTTTTAAATTAAAAAATATAGATTTTCTAATTAATAAAGAATATATTATTAAAAACTTTTCATCAACTATTCAACATGGTGATAAATTAGGAATAATTGGTAAAAATGGATGCGGGAAAAGTACTATAATAAAAATTCTTACAGGAGAAAAAAAACCTCAAAAAGGAGAAGTTTATACAGGTACAGGATTAAGAATAGCATATTTTGATCAAAATAGATCCATATTGAATCCTAATAAATCTATTATTGATAATATATCTTATGGAACAGATAAAATTATATTCAATGGAAAAGAAAAACATATTATAGGATATCTAAAAAGTTTTAATTTTCAACCTAATCAATTAAAAATTCTAGTTAAAACATTATCTGGTGGCGAATGTAATAGATTACTTTTAGCTTTATTATTTTTGCAGCCAAGCAATGTTTTAATCCTTGATGAACCTACAAACGATCTAGATTTAGATACATTGCAATTATTAGAAAATATTATCATAGATTATAAAGGCACTGTTATAATAGTTAGTCATGATAAAACATTTATTCAAAATACAGTAAATAAATTTTGGTATTTTAAAAAAAATGGATCAATTAGCACTCATTTAGGAAATTATGAATCTTTTAAAGAAGAAAAAAACAATTTTAAAAAATTAAAAATAAAAACACATCAATCACATTTTTCTATAAAAAATAAAAAAAATAATCACTTTAATAAAAAGCTTCGTCAAGTATTGTGTTCTATAGAAAAAATAGAAGATAATATTAAAAAACTTCAAAATGAAGCTAACGGACCATATTTTTTACAAAAAAAATTAAAAGAACGATTATTAATCTTAACAAAATTAACCCAAGAAGAGAAAATATTAGAGAAAAAATTTTTATATTGGGAATTGTTAGAACAAAGTTTATATAAAAAAAATAAATAATTTTATTAATATATATTATATATATATTACAATAGAGTATTTTTATTTATTCATTTTTTCCATGCATTTTAAAGAACAGCAATTATTAAAAGTAATAGAACATTTTGGACATTGAATAAAAAGAAGATGACATAAATCATAGTGACAATTAATATATCTATCAGAAGATTGATTGCATTGTTGACAATACGATATAATTTCATCTGATATTTTTTCACTCATTCGATGATCAAAAACAAAATTTTTTCCTTTAAAAAGAATTGGTAATCCATGTTTTTTAGCATTGTGAACATAACCAATAATGCCACCTTCTAAATGATAAATATATTTAAAACCATTAAATTTCATCCAAGCGGTAGCTTTTTCACATCGAATACCACCAGTACAATACATAACAATTTTTTTATTTTTCGCATAATCAAATAATTTTATTATTTTTTTTAATTGTTCTCTAAAAGTTGTACTTTTAATTTCTATTGCTTTTTTAAAATGACCAATAGCATATTCGTAAGAATTTCTCATATCAATAAAAATAATTTTTGGATCATTTAACATTAAATTAAATTTTTTTGCTTTAATATAAGTTCCAACATTATTAGGATTAAAAAAAGGTATTGTAATGCCATCTTGTACAATTTTTTTTTTGACTTTCACAGATAAAACCCAAAAAGATTTTTTATCATCTAATGATTTATTAATTCTTAAATTGTTTAGTTCTAAATTAGATTGATATAAAAAATCTTTTAAAAAAAAATAATTTTTTACTGGAACGCTTATTTGTGCATTAATGCCTTCTTCAGCTATATAAACTCTTCCTAAAACATTATATTTATAAAATTTTTTATAAATTTTATCTCGATAATCCTGAGGATTAGTAATATTGAAATATTTATAAAAAGATAGTGTAAAACGATTTTCTTGTTTTAATAACATTAATTTTTTTAGTTCTTTTTTTGAAGCAACATTATGTAAAATTCGCATTTAAAACAACCTTTAATTATTAAATTAAAACAATATATAGAAATTGACTATAAAAATTATTTTTAATTAATGAGTTAAATTTTTAAAAAATTTTATTTTTTTAGATATTTTTTTATATATTTCATTCAATTTAGATAGATTATCTTTTTGTTCAATGACTATATTTTTTGGGGCATACTCTAAAAATTTTTTATTTAAAACTTTTTTTTGAATTTTTAATATATTTAATTTTATTTTTTTTTCTTCTTTTATTAATCTCTGCAACTCTATTTCTTTATCTACTAATTTAAGAATAGGTACAACTACTTCTACTCCATCAATTATTTCTTGAACACATAAATCTCTATCATATTTTTCAAATAGTATAATAATATTATCTAAAAAAGATATTTTTTTGAGTAATAAAGAATTTTCTTTAATAATTTTTTCTTGTTCAATAGTAAGATTATATAAAAATAATGGTATTAATTTAGTTGCATTAATATTCATGTTAACTCTAATATTTCTTAAAAAAACAACAATTTTTTGTATAAAATTCATATTGTATAAAACTTTTTTATCGTACAATTCATCATTATACTCTGGAAATAATTGCAACATAATTGTTTTATCTGTAATATTTCGAATTAATTTTACACGCTGCCAAATTGCTTCAGTAATAAATGGAATAATAGGATGCGCTAATCTTAAAAGTGATTCAAGAATATATATTAAAATATTTTTAGTAAAATATTCTTCTTTAGAAGAACCTTGTTTAATTATTATTTTTACAAATTCTAAATACCAATCACAAAATACATTCCAAACAAAATCATATAAAACATTAGCAGCAACGTCAAAACGATAAGTATCTAAAGATTTTCGATATAATTTAACTGTATTATTGAATTCTATTAAAATCCATTTATTTATTAATGACATACTATCTTTTACGCAAAAATTTAAAAAACTATGATTCTTTATATTTAAAATGACAAATCTACTAGCATTCCAAAGTTTATTACAAAAATTACGATATCCTTTTAATCTGCTCATATCCCATTGTATATCACGAGTACTTGATGCTAAAGCAGAAAAAGTAAAACGCAGTGCATCCGTACCAGTTGATTCAATTCCTTTAGGAAATTGTTTTGTAGTACGTTGTATGATTTTATCATGCAATTTAGATTGTAATAGATTATTCGTTCTTTTTTCAATTAATTTATTCAATGAGATGCCATCTATCATATCAATAGGATCAATTACGTTGCCTTTCGATTTAGACATTTTTTTTCCATCTTCATCTCGAATTAAACCTGTTATATATACATTTTTAAAAGGAACTTGAGATAATCCTCGTTTATCTTTAATAAAGTACATTGTTAACATAATCATTCTAGAGATCCAAAAAAAAATAATATCAAAACCACTAACTAAAACATTAGTAGGATGAAATAATTTTAAAAATTCAGTTTTTTTAGGCCATCCTAAAGTAGAAAAAGTCCATAATCCAGAAGAAAACCAAGTATCTAAAACATCATTTTCTTGTTTTAGATGAATATTATTTGATAAAGAATATTCTTTGCGTATTTCTTCTTCATTATGTCCAACATATATATTTTTATCATCATCGTACCAAATTGGAATACGGTGTCCCCACCATAACTGGCGAGAAATACACCAATCTTCAATATTTTTCATCCAAGATGAGTACATGGTTTCATATTGTTGGGGTATAAAATTTATTTTTTTATCTTTAACAGCTTTTAAAGCAACTTGTGCTAATTTAGATGTTTGTAAGTACCATTGATTAGTTATCATTGGTTGAATTATAGAACCACTTCTATCACTACAAGGAATGACAATATTACATTCTTCAACTTTTTCTAAAAGTCCTAATTTTTTTAATTTTTCAATAACTTTAATACGTGCAGATAAAATGTCTAATTTTTGAAATTGATAGGGAATAAATGTACTATGTTCTGTGGATGCATTACCTTGATAATCATAAACTTCAGCAACAGATTTTATTCGTCCATCAAAAGTAAAAATATTAATCATTGGCAATTTATGACTAAATCCTACTTTATAATCATTAAAATCATGTGCTGGTGTAATTTTTACACAACCTGTTCCTTTTTCTATATCTGCATATTTATCTTTAATAATAGGAATAACTCTATTAATTATAGGACATTTTACATATTGACCAATAAAACTATTGTATTTATGGTTTTCAGGATGAATAGCAATAGCTGTATCTCCAAACAAGGTTTCAGGTCTTGTTGTTGAAATCACTAAATATTGTATTTTATCATCTAAAACAGAATTTTTTTGAATAATTGGATATCGAATAAACCACTTTTTTCCTTTTATTAAACGATGATCTACTTCTAAATCTGAAATTACAGTTTCTAATTTTGAGTCCCAGTGCACTAATCTTTTTTTTTGATAAATAAAATTTTTTTTATATAATAAAATAAAGGCTTCTCTAACAGCTATAGAGATACCAGGATCTAAAGTAAATTTTTCATGATCCCAATCAACAGAAATCCCTAAACGTCTCATTTGCTTAGTAATAATACTATTAGATTCTTTTTTCCATTTCCAAATTTTTTTTACAAAATCATTTCTATTAAAATTTTTTTTAGTTTTATTTTCTTCTAAAAATATTTTGTTTTCAACTAATATTTGTGTTGCTATTCCAGCATGATCTGTTCCTACTTGCCAAAATGTATTTTTTCCTTGCATTCTGTGATAACGAATTAAAATATCCATAATTGTCTGTTGAAAAGCATGTCCCATATGCAAACTACCTGTAATATTTGGAGGTGGCATCATAATGCAAAAAGTTTCTTGCTTAGTATTATCAGGTTTAAAATATCCATTTTTTTCCCAAAAACTATAAAAAAATTCTTCAATATGTTTAGGATTATAAATTTTTTCCATTATATTTAACTATTAATTAATAAAAGAGGCGATAGTGCCATGTAAAAAAGATAGTATCTTAATTAATAAAAATTAGCAGTATATTATTTAAGTTACTTAAGAATAAGTATAGTTTGATTGATTTAATAAAAATTGAGATAAAAGTTCGACAGGACGACCTGTTGCTCCTTTATTTTTACCAGATTTCCATGCAGTTCCAGCAATATCTAAATGCGCCCAATTATATTTCCGTGTAAAATAAGAAAGAAAAAACGCAGCAGTTATAGCACCAGCTTTTCCTTTTCCAATATTAGATAAATCTGCAATATCAGAACTAAGTTGTTTTTGATATTCTAAAAATAATGGCAAACGCCATATTTTATCATCTGTTTGCTGAGAAGCTCGATTTAATTCTTTTGCAAGATCTTCACTATTAGTAAAGAGACCACTTACAGATTCTCCTAATGCTGTAACACATGCTCCAGTTAATGTTGCAATATCAATAACTATATTTGGAGAAAAACGTTCTACATATGTTAAAGCATCAGATAATACCAAACGTCCTTCAGCATCAGTATTCAATACTTCCACTGTTCGACCAGACATAGTAGTTAAAACATCTCCTGGTCTAAAAGAATTACTTCCAATCATATTTTCACAACTAGCTATGATTCCTATTATTGTTAAAGGTAGCTGTAATTCAGCAGCCATAATTAAAATACCATATACTGCTGCAGCACCACACATATCATATTTCATTTCATCCATATTTAAAGAAGGTTTTATAGATATTCCTCCAGAATCAAAAGTTAAACCTTTTCCTACTAAGGCAATTACTTTTTTATTAATTATATTATTACCAGAATATTTTATTACAGACATAAATGGTTTATTTTTTGCACCATCTCCAACTGCTAGATAAGCATTCATTTTTAAATTTTTCATTTCTATAAAATCAATAATATCGACAGTAATATTTTTTTTATATTTTTTAAAAATTTTTTGAGCTTGATGGGATAAATACAAAGGATTACAAATATTAGGAGGTAAATTGCTAAGATTTTTTGCATAAGAAATTCCACGATCAATTGCTAATGCATGTTTTAAAGATGTTTGAGCGATAAAAAAATCATTTTCTTTTAAAATATTTAATGTAATTAAATTTAAATTTAAATGATTGCTATCTTTTTTATTTATTTTTATAATTTTATAAAGATTTTCCCTTATAGCAAGAACAGTCACTCTAATCAGCCAATATATGTTGTATTGATCGCTAATATTTATATCAATCAAAGAACAAATAATATTTTTTACAGAAATTTTTTTTAAAATATTTATTGTATTTTTTAGTATTTTTTTAAATATCAATATATTTATATTATTTTTATCACCACAACCTATTAACAATATTCTTTTAGAAAAAATTTGAGGAACGTTATATAACATAAGTGTCTCTCCTATTTCCCCTTTTATGTCTCCTAATTTTATTATATTTTTGATATACCCATTACTGCATTTATCTAAGTGTTTGGCAGAAACAGAAAGTTGATAAAAATTAAAAATACCCACTACTATACAATCAGTTTTTTCTTTATCTAAAGAACAATTCTTTATAAAAAAATTCATGATATTTCTCTATTCAAAATGTTTTATATTCTAATTTAAAAAAATATTTTTCTAAAAAATTATATTTTACTATACTTTAAATTATTTTTTAAATAAAAAGCATATTCAATACATAAATCTATTTTTGATGCAATTAAAATTATGATGTTTTTAATTTAATAAAAATATTATATACTATAAAAATAATTTTTCTTCAATTGCAATTTTATTAAAAAACAATTTTTCTTCAATATGAGATTTTAATATGAATAATCTTTATAAACGTGATTGTTTGAGACTTTTAGATTTTACTTCTTTAGAAATCAATAATATTATATTATTAGCTGAAAAACTAAAAAAAGATAAAAAAAATAATAAAGAAATTCCATTGCTTAAAACAAAAAATATTGCTTTAATTTTTGAAAAAGAATCAACTCGTACTAGATGTTCATTTGAAGTTGCTGCTTTTGATCAAGGTGCTAATGTTACATATCTTGGACCAGGAAGTACTCATCTCGGAGTAAAAGAATCAATAGAAGATACTGCCAAAATACTTGGACGTTTATATGATGGAATTCAATATCGAGGTCATGATCATAAAATAATAGAAATTTTATCAAAATACTCAAAAGCACCTGTATGGAACGGTTTAACTGAAAAATTTCATCCGACACAATTACTTGCTGATTTATTAACTATAAAAGAAAATTTCCCAGAAAAAAAATTTTGTAACATAAAATGTGCTTATGTTGGAGATGCACATAATAATATAGGTAACAGTTTCTTAGAAGCAGCATTATTAGTTGGATTAGATCTACGCTTAGTTGCTCCTAAAGAATGTTGGCCAGAAAAAAAATTATTTAAATTTTGCCAAGAAGAAGCTAAGAAGAAAAAAAGAAATATAATATGCACTGAGAATGTTGCAGAAGGTGTAAAAAATGTAGATTTTATATATACTGACGTATGGGTATCTATGGGAGAACGCAAAGAAATATGGGAAAAAAGAATTAAATTATTAAGACCTTATCAAGTTAATCGCAATATGTTAAATATGACTTATAATTCTCAAGTGAAAATCTTACATTGCCTGCCAGCATTACATGATCAAAAAACTGACATGGGAAAATCGATACTAAAAAAATATGGTTTTCAAAACGGAATGGAAATAACAGATGATATCTTTAAAGAAAATCAAAAAATTATTTTTGAACAGGCAGAAAATCGATTACATACTATAAAAGCTCTTCTTGTATCTAGTCTTTTAAAAAAAAATAATTTATAATAGACACATTAAAAAAATAAAAGTAAAATTTACTATAATAAATTATTTAAATGTTATAAAATTAATATTTATTATAATTTTTTATATATCGTAGATCATCTCATGCTATTTTTATTTTAAATATCAAGGATAAATAAATTTTGAGAAATTCTCTATATAAAAAAAGTATAATTTCAATTAATGATCTAAAACGTAAAGAATTAGAATTAGTTTTAAATAAATCATTTTCTCTTAAAAAAAAACCTGAACCTAATTTATTAAAAAATAAAATTATTGCAAGTTGTTTTTTTGAAGCTTCCACTCGTACTCGTCTATCATTTGAAACTGCAATTTATAGATTAGGAGCTACAATGGTAGGTTTTTCAGATGGTAATAATATTTCTTTAAAAAAAAAAGGAGAAACATTAGCTGATACAATTTCAGTTATTAGTTCTTATGTAGACGGAATTATTATTCGACATCCTCAAGAAGGATCTGCACGATTAGCTGTAGAGTTTTCTAATAAAATACCTATTTTTAATGCAGGAGATGGAGCTAATCAACATCCAACACAAACTCTCTTAGATCTTTTTACTATTCAAGAAACTCAAAATAGACTAACGCATTTAAATATTGCCATGGTAGGAGATCTTAAATATGGAAGAACTGTTCATTCACTAACACAAGCATTAGCTAAATTTAACAATAATAAATTTTTTTTCATCTCACCTGATGCTTTAATAATGCCGAATCATATTAATGATATGCTTGATAAAAAAGAAATTTATTGGAAAAGATACAAAAATATTGAAGAAGTAATTTCTGAAATAGATATTTTATATATGACTCGTATTCAAAAAGAAAGATTAGACTCTACTGAATATACAAATGAAAAATCAAAATTTGTATTACATACTCAAACTTTAAAAAATGCACGTGATAATTTAAAAATATTACATCCTCTTCCTCGCATAGATGAAATAGATCGTGATGTCGATAATACACCTTATGCATGGTATTTTAAACAAGCTGCCAATGGGATTTATGCACGTCAAGCAATTTTATCTTTAGTATTAATAGAACAACACTCATGACAAAAAAATGCAAATAAATAAACTTCAAGTAGAAGCAATTAGATCTGGCAGTGTAATTGATCATATTCCTGCAAATATCGGTTTTAAACTACTATCTTTATTTAGATTTACTGAAACAGAAAAACGCATTACTATAGGTTTAAATTTACCTTCTAAAAAATTAGGGAAAAAAGATATCATAAAAATTGAAAATACTTTTTTAAGCGATGATCAAATTAATCAATTAGCAATTTATTCTCCATATGCTACTGTAAATTATATTAATGAATACAATCTAGTAGAAAAGATTTTTCCGACTTTGCCAGAAACAATTAATCGTATTTTAATTTGTCCAAATAGTAATTGTGTTAGTAATCATAATTTTATAACATCTAGTTTTATCTTTAAAAAAGATAAATTTGAAAATATACATTTAAAATGTCAGTATTGTGAAAAAGAATTTTCCAAAAATATAGTTTTGTCATATCAATAATATTGATATTATTATAATATATTTATATATTTACAATAAAAAAAATGGTATTTTATGAAGGATATAATTCAAACAGCAAATGCTCCTAAACCTATTGGACCTTATTCGCAAGCAATTAAAATTGATAATTTTATCATGTTATCAGGACAAATACCTATTGACGTTATATCTAATCATATACCTGAAAATATTGGCGAACAAACCTATCTAGTTCTTATGAACATTAAATCTATTTTAATACATCAACAATTCCAAATAAAAGATATTGTTAAAACAACAATTTTTACTACTGATTTAAAAAAAATTGATATTATTAATGAAATTTATAAAAAATTTTTTATACAAAATCAATCTGAATTTCCTGCTCGATCTTGTGTTGAAGTTCAAGCATTACCTAAAAACGTAAAAATAGAAATTGAAGCAATAGCATTTAAAAAATTATAATTAGTTAGTATTTTTATAATATTAACAAACATATTTTTAATATGCCGCAAAGCGGCATAAAAATTAAAATATTAAATACTTTTACGACGAAAAAAAGAAGCTTTAGATTCATTTTTTTTAGAGGTATTAGATTTATTCAAACTATTTTCAGAAAAACGACGATTATTATTTTTATCTCTATTTAATGAAGAACGATGAAATATTTTATTATCATATGATCTAGAATTTATTAATAATTGCATATTAATTGGTTTGTTTAAAATTCTAGTACGAGTAAAATTTTGTAATAAATCTTTCGAAAGTTCTTTAGGCAATTCAATTGTAGAATAAGAAGAAAACAATCGAATATTACCAATATTACGACTATTAATATTCCCTTCGTTAGCAATAGCTCCAACGATATGACGAACTTCTACTCCATCATTACGACCTACTTCAATACGATATAAATCTGTATCCTTATTTTCACGACGTTCATTGCGACGTAATCGATTGTTTCGATTACCTTCTCGTCGACGATCATCTTTGAAAAATGAATCACGAGATGAACGATTTATTACGTCTGGTTTTATAATTAAAGGTCGTTCACCTTGAGCCATTTTTAAAAGAGCAGCAGCTAAAGTCTTTATATCTAAATCATCTGTAGAATATAATTTATCTAATAACGCACTGTATTGATCTAAATCTCTACTTTCTAACTGCTGCTGTACTTTTTTTGCAAATTGTTCTAAACGTCTTTGACATAACAATTCTATTTTTGGCAATTGAACTTCTGGAATAGTTTGTTTTATAGTACGTTCTATATTACGCAATAAACGACGTTCTCTATTTTCAACAAAAAGTAATGCACGACCTGCACGACCTGCACGACCAGTTCGACCTATACGATGCACATAAGACTCTGAATCCATTGGAATGTCATAATTAATAACAAAACTAATACGATCAACATCTAAACCACGTGCAGCGACGTCAGTGGCAATTAAAATATCTAATCTACCATTTTTTAATCGTTCTAAAGTTTGTTCTCTTAATGCCTGATTCATATCTCCATTTAACGCGGCACTATTATATCCATTTCGTTCTAATGCTTCTGAGACTTCTAAAGTTGCATTTTTTGTTCTAACAAAAATAATTGTAGCAGAAAAATCTTCTGCTTCTAAAAAACGAATTAATGCATCAGTTTTACGACCGTATACCATCCAATAACTTTGTTTAATATCAGGACGTGTAGTAATGTTAGATTGTATCTTAATTTCTTTTGGATTTTTCATAAAACGTTTAGAAATACGACGTATGGCTTCAGGCATTGTAGCTGAAAATAATGCAGTTTGATGTTCTTTTGGGATTTTTGTCATAATAGTTTCTACATCTTCTATAAATCCCATACGTAACATTTCGTCTGCTTCGTCTAAAACTAATCCATGTAAATTTGAAAGATCTAATGTTCCTCTTTTTAAATGATCTAACAATCGTCCTGGAGTACCTACAACAATTTGAGGTCCTTGTCGTAATGCACGTAGCTGAAGTTCATATCTTTGTCCACCATATAAAGGTAAGACATGTATTCCAATCATATGCTTAGAAAAATCTGAAAACGCTTCAGCAACTTGAACTGCTAGTTCTCGTGTAGGAGCTAACACTAATATTTGAGGAGCCTTTAGATTAACTTTAAGATTATGTAATAAAGGCAGTGCAAAAGCAGCTGTTTTACCACTTCCAGTCTGCGCCATTCCTAATACGTCACGTCCCTCTAAAAGCAAGGGAATACAAGATAATTGAATAGGAGAAGGTTTAACGTATCCCATTTCTGTTAAAGATTGAATAATAAAAGGATTTAAACCAAGAAAAGAAAATGTGCTTTCAATATGAGTCATGCAGTAGATGTGCCTTTTAAGTTACAGTGGCCAGTCTACATAGCTCATTATGAAAATTTTTATTTGTTCTCATTGAAAGTTGTGAACCGGCTCAAATAAATGATATAAAAGTGAAAAATTGATTTTTTTAAAACCAATTATAATGTTTATTATTTATTGCTAATGATTTTTAAACATAAAATATCTGTATAAAAAAATAACATTAGCAATCAAGTAAAGTTTATTTTTTAAAAGATTAAATTGTTTTATCAAAAAAATAATCTTGAAAATAAGATAAATTAAATTTTATAATGTTTATATTTATATGGTACTATCTGAAAAGATATAAAGCTATATTTTATTAATAATGTTTTAAAATTTTTACTAAAAATAAAATAACATAAATAATATTAAGTAAAAATAATTATATCAGATAATAACATTATTTATTGATTTATTAGAAATAATAGAATTTTCTATTTCTTTAATACTTAATCTTAAACGTCCTTGACGATCTATTTCTAAAACTTTTACAGATATAATCTGATCAATTTTTAAATGATTAGATACTCTATCTACTCTTTTATCAGAAATTTGAGATATATGTACTAAACCTTCTTTTCCAATACCAATTGAAACAAAAGCTCCAAAGTCAACAATTCGAGTAACTTTTCCAGAATAAATACGACCTACTTCAATTTCAGCTGTAATTTCTTTAATTCTACGAATAGCATTTTTTGCTTTTTCTCTAACAGTAGCTGATATTTTTACTGTACCATCATCTTCAATTTCAATTATAGTACCCGTTTCTTCAGTTAGCATTCGAATTACAGACCCTCCTTTTCCTATTACATCTTTAATCTTTTCAGGATTTATTTTAATAGTATGAATTCGAGGTGCAAATTCAGAAATTTCATTTCTTGATTTACTTAATGCTTGATTCATAATATTTAAAATATGCAATCTAGCAGATTTTGCTTCATATAAAGCTGAACGAATAATTTCCTTATTAATTCCTTCAATTTTCATATCCATTTGCAATGCTGTAATTCCTTCTTTAGTACCCGAAACCTTAAAATCCATATCTCCTAAATGATCTTCATCACCTAAAATATCTGATAATAAAACATATTTATCTTTCTCTTTAACTAATCCCATAGCTATTCCAGCAACCGCTGATTTAATAGGAACTCCTGCATCCATTAAAGCTAAAGATGCACCACAAACAGAAGCCATAGAAGAAGAACCATTAGATTCAGTAATTTCAGATACTATTCTAATAGTATAAGGAAAATCATCTATTTTAGGCATTACAGCTAAAAGACTTCTTTTAGCAAGACGACCATGTCCGATTTCTCTTCTTTTAGGTGAGCCAACTATTCCTATTTCCCCTACAGAATAAGGAGGAAAATTATAATGAAATAAAAAATTATCTGTTCTATCACCTAATAGTTCATCTAAATTTTGCGCATCTCGAGATGTTCCTAGAGTTACAGAAACTAAAGATTGCGTTTCTCCTCGAGTAAACAATGCTGAGCCATGTGTACGAGGTAAAATACCAGTTCGTACATCTAAAGCTCTAATCATGTCTTTTTCACGTCCATCAATACGTATTTGATTATTTAATATACGTTTACGAACAATTTTTTTTTCAATTTTTTGGAGAATATTTTCTATTTCTAAAAGATCTACATTATTGTTCTCTTCAAAAAAGAATTTTATTATCTCTTCTTTAATAAAATTTAATTTTTCAAATCTTTCTTGCTTATTAAAAATAAAATAAGCATTACTTATATCTTTTTCAGATAATTCAATAATTTTTGATTCTAATTGTCTATTTATTTCTGGATAAGATACTGTCCAAGGTAATTTACTAGCTTCATTTGCTAATGAACGGATATTATTAATTACCACTTGTTGTTGTTGATGACCAAATATAATAGCTCCAAGAATCTGTTCTTCAGTAAGTATTTGAGATTCAGCTTCTACCATAAGTACGGCATTTTGAGTTCCTGAGATAACCAAATCTAAAGAACTATTTTTTATATCATCACTAATAGGATTTAGTATATACTGATTATTAATATAACCGACTCGAGCAGCTCCAACTGGTCCGTAAAACGGAATACCTGATAAGCTAAGAGCTGCAGATGCACCTATAATAGAAATTATATCAGGATTGATTTGTGGATTAACGGATACTACTGTTGCAATTATTTGCACTTCATTTAGAAAATTTTTTGGAAATAATGGACGAATAGGTCGATCTATTAATCGAGCTATTAATATTTCATTTTCACTGGGACGACCTTCTCTTCTAAAAAAACCACCAGGTATACGACCTGCAGCATATGTGCGTTCTTGATAATTAACAGTAAGTGGAAAAAACTTTTGTCCTATATTTATGTTTTTTTGTCCAACAACAGTAACAAAAACTGCCGTATCATCCATACTAGCCATAACAGCAGCTGTAGCCTGTCGAGCCATTATGCCTGTTTCTAAAGTAATAGTATGTTGACCATATTGAAATTTACGTACAATTGGATTTAGCAAAATAATATCCTTAAGATAAAACAAATTTTTTAATAAAAATAAATTGTATTTTAAAAATTTTATTATTCATTAACATTTAATTTAAAATTGTAAAAAAAGGGCTCATAAAGCCCTTTACAAAAAAATATATATATATTTATTAAAATAAAATTTTATATGTTTTAAATACACTATTTATCGTCTGATATTTAAATCTTCAATTAAAACAGTATAACGAGATATATTTTTTTTCTTTAAATAATCTAATAATTTACGACGTTTTGAAACCATATTTAAAAGACCTCTACGACTACAATGATCTTTTTTATGTTGAGAAAAATGCGTTTGAAGATGATTAATTTGATTCGTTAAAAGTGCAATTTGAACTTCTGTCATGCCACTATCTTTTTTGGACTTACCATACTGCAAAATAATTTTTTTTGTATCTGTTGAAGATAAAGACATATAATAATACTCCATATATATATAAAATCTTTTGAGTTGTTACCTATTAAACAATAAATTATTTAAAAAAATAATATCATGCTAATATAAAATTGAATAGTTAACAACTTAATTGCTAGATGTAGAAACTAGTCGATATGGAATTAACATGCTCTCATTATTAATTTTTCCTAATCCAATAAATTTTTTATTTTCAATTTCTATTACACGTACTAGACTATTTTTAATATGAGAATTTAAATATATTGATTGTCCCAGTTTAAAAGTATACAATTTTTTATAAGAAATAAATACTTGAGGTAAAAAAGATATAGGACTATCTATAGGCATTAATAAATTATCTATTTTTTTAAAAAAATTGATATTCTGAGAATCTAATTCATTTAATAATTGATCTAAATAAGAGATTTTAACTAATTTGGTATATGGATAATATCCTACTTGTAAACGACGCAAAAAAATTACATGTGCTCCACATTCTAATTTTTCTCCTAAATCTTCAACTAATGTTCGAATATAAGTGCCTTTTGAACAAAAAACTTTAAACTCAATTAGATTATCTTTTTGATTTATTGAATATATTTTATATATTGAAACTTTTCTTGAATTACGTAGAATACTTATGCCTTGACGTGCATATTTATATAATGGTATACCATTATGTTTAATGGCTGAATACATAGAAGGAATTTGATCAATTAAACCAGTTAATTCTTTTATAGAAGCATAAAGCTTATCAGGAGTAAAAAATATGGAACGTTTTTTTATAATTATACCATCAGAATCAGATGTAGACGTATTTTCACCTAATTTAGCAATAACATGATATCGTTTATTAGATTCTGTTAAATAAGAAGAAAATTTTGTAGATTCTCCAAAGCAAATAGGCAACATTCCTGTTGCTAAAGGATCCAAAGTACCAATATATCCTGCTTTTTTTGCATTGAAAATCGATTTGACTTTTTGTAAAGCATTATTAGAAGACATTCCTTGAGGTTTATCTAATAATAACAATCCATGAACATGGCGTTTTTTACAAAAAAACATCTATTTATCCTTTATTTTATTTTGAAAATAACTTGTTTTTTTATTTTTTACTAAATCTTTTAAAATTAAAGAAATTTTATTACCTTTTAAAAATGAGTCATCATAATAAAAAATAATATTAGGTATAATTCTTAATCTCATTTTTTGACATAATAATTTACGAATATAACCAGAAGCTTTATTTAATAAAATTAAAATTTTTTTTATATTTAATTGATCGTCGTTTTTTAAAAAACTAATAAATATTCGAGCATGAGATAAATCTTTTGAAACTTGAACTTCTGAAACAGTTATTATTGTGTTAATACGAGGATCTTTAATTGAATGCTGTATAATCATAGCTATTTTTTTTTGTAATTCTTGAGCAATACGAGCAGATCGATTAAATAGTTTTTCCATAATTACATCACCAAATAAAATTTCTTATAAAAATATTATTATTTATAATATTCTTTTAACTTCATTTACTTCAAATACTTCTATAATATCCCCAACACGTATGTCATTGTAATTTTTTATACCAATTCCACATTCTAATCCATTCCGTATTTCATTTATATCTTCTTTAAAACGACGTAATGATTCTAACTCACCTTCATATATAACTACATTATCTCTTAATATATGAATAGGATTGTTTCTTTTAATAATACCTTCTGTAACCATACATCCAGCAATTAAACCAAATTTAGGAGATTTAAATGTATTTCTTACTTCAGCTAATCCAATTATATTTTCTTTATATTCAGGAGATAAAAGACCAGTCATAGCAGACTTTACTTCATCAAGTAAATCATAAATAACTGAATAATATCTAAGATCTAAATGTTCAGAATTAATAATTTTTTTAGCAGAAGAATCTGCACGAACATTAAATCCCAATATAATAGCGTTAGACGCTACAGCTAAAGAAGCATCTGTTTCTGTAATACCTCCAATACCTAAACCTATTATTTTAATTTTTACTTCATTAGTAGATAGTTTTAATAAAGCTCCAGAAATAGCTTCTAAAGAACCTTGTATATCAGATTTAAGAATAATTTTTAATTCAGAAATATTATTTTTATTAATATTTTTAAACATATTATCTAAATTTATTTTATTTTGATTTAATAGTTTTATCTCACGAGATTTTTCCTTTCGATAAGATGCAACTTCTCTAGCTTTTTTTTCATCACGTACTACAGTAACAACATCTCCTGAAAAAGGTACTTTAGATAATCCTAAAATTTCTACTGGAATAGATGGTCCTGCATTTAATATTTCTTTTCCAACTTCATTGCGTAACATTTTAATACGACCATATTCAAATCCACATAAAATAATATCACCTTTTTTTAGATTACCTTTCTGAACTAATACAGTAGCTATTGGTCCTCGACCTTTGTCAAGAGAAGATTCTATAACAACACCTTCGGCCATACCTGTAGATACTGCTTTTAATTCTAGCATTTCTGCTTGCAATAAAATTGTATGTAATAATTGATCGATACCCTGTCCTGTTTTTGCTGAAACAGGTACAAATATATTTTCACCACCCCATTCTTCTGAAACAATATTATATTTCATTAAATCATTTTTTATTTTATCAATATCAGTATCTATTTTATCAATTTTATTAATAGCAACTATTAATGGAACATTCGCATCTTTTGCATGCTGAATAGCTTCAATTGTTTGTGGCATAACCCCGTCATCTATAGATACGACTAACACTACAATATCAGTTATTTGAACTCCACGAGATCTCATTGAAGTAAACGCTGAATGTCCAGGTGTATCTAAAAAAGTAATAGAACCTAAATCAGTATGTACATGATAAGCACCAATTTTTTGTGTAATTCCCCCGGCTTCATAAAATGCTGTTTTTGTAGAACGAATATAATCTAATAAAGACGTTTTTCCATGATCTACATGTCCCATTATAGTGACAACTGGAGCTCTAATTAAAGCCGTACTATCGCCTATATCACGATCTTTCATGATTAATTCTTCTAATTCATTTTCTCTATGTATAATAACTTTATGACCCATTTCTTCTGCAATTAATTGAGCTGTATCCTGATCTAAAACATGATTAATATTTCCTATAATACCCATATTCATCATAATTTTAATTACTTCTGAACTTTTTACAGCCATTTTGTTTGCCAAATCAGATACAGAAATCGCATCGCTAATGATAACATCTCGATTAATCACAGATTCAGGTTTTTGAAA
The DNA here is from genome assembly GCF_005082365.1 of Buchnera aphidicola (Artemisaphis artemisicola). NCBI lineage: Bacteria > Pseudomonadati > Pseudomonadota > Gammaproteobacteria > Enterobacterales > Erwiniaceae > Buchnera > Buchnera aphidicola. The sequence continues at coordinate 412,768 of NZ_CP034900.1, forward strand.
AATTTGCTGTAATAAAATAGGTTTATTTTTTTTCTTAATATTCCTTTTAGTACGACTAGATAGACGAATTTCTTCTTTATAATATTTCCCATTATAATTATTTTTATTACTTTTCTTTTGACGAGAATTTTTTACAATTCTATTATTTCTTTTTTCTGTTTCTATTTCTCGATCATTATCATCTTCAGCTTCATGAACATGTAAAAAAGTACTTAAATGATAATCTTTTTTATCTTCTTTATGAAATTGCCAATTATTTATATTTTCTTTTGTTTTTTTCTTCTTATTTAAATCAGAAAAATTAGATTCCATATTTTTTTTTAATTTTTTATTTTTTTCATCTTGATTAAGATTATTTGTTTTTTTTAAGCTGTTTAGTTTTTTTGTCTTTGAATCATTTTTATATTTTTTTTCTATTGGTTTTTTAAATACATTTATATCTTTATTTATTTCAGATTTATTTTTTTTTACAGCATTTAATAATACTTCAGTATCAGATTTGTTGTTTTTTAAATAAGTTCTTTTTTTTCTAACTTCTATTTGAACAGATTTATTTTTTCCTCCAATAGTCGAAACACTTAAAGTACTACGTGTTTTTCTTTGTAAAATAAAGGTTTTTAAAGAAGCTTTATTTTTAGATTCTAAATGTTTTAATAAAATTTTTTTTTGTATTTTAGAAATACTATTTTGTTTATTGACCATTATACCAATGTGAGATAATTCTTTTATTAATTCGTTAATAGATATTTTTATTTCATTAGATAATATTGTTAAACTTATATCTGTCATTCTATTTCTTCCTATTTATCAGACTTCACTACCAAACCAACAGATATTACGAGCAGTCATAATTAATAAACCAGCTTGTTCAGAATTTAAATTCTTAATATCAGTCAAATCATCTATTCCTTGATCAGCTAATTCTTCTAAAGTAAATATATTTTTTTCAGCTAACTGCAAAGCTAAAACTTTATTCATACCAGTAATTTTTAATAAATCTTCTGCTATTTTTTTTTCCTGTATACTATTTTTCTTATCTGATTCTATTGACAATAATTTGGTTTTTGCATTTTCACGTACTGATAAAATTTCTTCTTTAGTTAAATTCTTAATTTCTAATAATTCATTAAATGGAATATAAGCTAATTCTTCAAGAGAAGAAAAACCTTCTTTTACTAAAATTTTAATAATTTTTTCATTGATGTTCAAATTTTTTTTAAAAGTATCAAAAGCAGCATGAGCTTCTTCTTGATGTTTGGAATGCAAATCTTCTGTAGTCATAACATTTAATTCCCAACCACTAATTTGAGAAGCTAAACGGACATTTTGACCATTTCTACCAATAGCTTGTGCTAAATTGTTAGAATCTACAGCTATATCCATAGTATGATGATCTTCATCTACTATAATAGAAACAACATCAGCTGGAGCCATAGCATTAATGACAAATTGTGCAGGATTATCGTCCCATAAAATAATATCAATACGTTCTCCACATAATTCGCTAGACACTGCTTGTACACGAGCTCCTCTCATTCCTACACAAGCTCCTATAGGATCTATTCGCTTATCATTAGTTTTAACTGCAATTTTCGCACGAGAACCTGGATCGCGTGCAGCTGCTTTTATTTCAATAACTTGTTCACCAATTTCAGGAACTTCTATTCTGAACAATTCAATAAGCATTTCAATTTTTGAACGACTAATAAACAATTGAGCACCACGAGATTCAGGATATACACCATATAAAACTCCACGAATACGATCACCTGGACGAAAATTTTCTCGAGGTAACATGCCTTCACGCAAAATTAATGCTTCAGCATTATTTCCTAAATCTAAAATTAAATTGTCTCGATTAATTTTTTTTACTATGCCAGTAATAATTTGACCAGTATATTTTCGAAATTGGTCTACTAGCATTGCTCGTTCAGCTTCACGAACTTTTTGAACAATTACTTGTTTAGCAGTTTGAGTAGTTATTCTATCAAAATTGACAGATTTGATTTTATCTTCAATATAATCATTTATCTTAACTTTTTCACCTTCAAAACAAGCTGCTTCTAAAGTAATTTCTCTAGTAGGTTGAGTTACTATATCTACTACCATCCAACGTCGAAAAGTAGTAAAATTTCCATTTTTACGATTTATACTAACTCTAACATCAATTTCTTGTTCATGTTTTTTTTTAGTAGCGGTTGCTAATGCAATTTCTAAAGCTTCAAAAATTTTTTCACGAGGGAGAGATTTTTCGTTAGAAACAGCCTCTACAACAGCTAAGATTTCTTTATTCATCTTAGAGAACCTCAAAATAAAAATTTTTAAATGAATAATATGAACTTATTTGACATGTATTAATTGCAAACAAATTTAATTATAAAATTAGATGATTAATACACTAATTTTTATTAATCAAGAGTTTATATAATTAATTATTAGCTAATATTTAAAAATTTATTAAAATGATATGACTTAGAATAAATATTCTAATAAAAAACCCCGAATTTTCGGGGTTACAGGTAATATCGCCCTATATATTAAATTATATTAACAAGATTAAGCATGTTTAAATTTTTTTTTTAATAAAAATTTCATTATTTAAGTTCAAAAATTTTTAATCAAATAGAATTTAATACCGAGAAAGGGATTTGAACCCATACGCCTATTCGGCACTATCCCCTCAAGATAGCGTGTCTACCATTTCCACCACCTCGGTAAAATATATTATAATTTATTATGTATATTTATACATATAAAATTGTTAATGAGGTATATCAGAATTCAATGTTGTTTTATTTCTTAAAGATTTTTGCAAAACAGTGCTTTTTGAAATATCCGTCAAAATAAAATCTGAATCTATTTTCTTGTTATTAATATTACATAAAATAATACTGACAAATAAAAACAAACAAGAAAATACCGCGATAATATTTACTCCAATATTATTGGAAAATTTTATATTATTTTTTGAATTTAAATTAGTAGCACTATTTAGTGCTTTTCCTGGCTGCAATAAAATCAAAACAATTAAAGAAATAGAAATAAAAACAAAAAACATTAAAAAAAACACATACATAAAAAATTTTTTCCTTTTGTATAAACAATTGTTTATTAGTTGCACTAAAATTATTTTTTATAATAATATATTGCTTTTAATAAAAAATTTATATATATAAAGCTTATATATAAATTATCTATAAATAAAAATTTAATGAAATATATATAATTATATCATTTATATTTTTTTCCTACTTATCTAATTTTAAATAAATAACAAATAATTTTATAAATATATAATTTAAAGTAATTTAACAGAATCTGCAATATCATAAGCGATTTTATGAACTTTTATATAGTTTTCACCTTCAACCATAATTCGAATATACGGTTCTGTTCCAGATTTACGAAGTAATATACGGCTGTTTTTACCTAAAATATTTTTAGATTTAAAAATAATTTTTTTTATAATAGAACTCTTTTCTAAATTTGTATCTCTTTTTAAAAAAACATTTAAAACTACTTGAGGAAATAACTTTATTTGATTCGATAAATAATATAAACTCATATTATTATTAAGCATAATTAATAAAATTTCTAAACTTGCTATAATTCCATCACCAGTAGAATGTTTGTCTAATAAAATAATATGTCCTGATTGTTCAGCTCCAATGATAGATTTTTTTTTTATCATTTTTTTATATACATTACGATCTCCTATTTCTGCTGCATAGAACGGAATACCAAGATTTTTAAGACCTATAATTACACCCATATTAGTCATTGATGTGCCTACTACACCGCCTTTTAACTTATTTAAGTTTTCATATTCTTTTGCGATGATGTAAATTATTTGATCTCCATTTATTTCATTTCCTAAATGGTCAATCATAATAACGCGATCTCCATCACCATCGAATGCTAAACCAATATCTGCTTTTTCTAATAATACTAATTTTTTTAATGTCAATGTATTTGTTGAACCTGAATTTTTATTAATATTCACTCCATTTGGAGTAATAGAAACAGTTATTACTTTTGCTCCTAAATCTTGAAAAATTTTAGGTGCAACATTAAAAGTCGAACCATTAGCACAATCTAAAACAATAGTAAAATTTGATAAATTTAAATGTTTAGGAAAAGTATTCTTACAAAATTCAATATATTTATGTTCAGGATCTAAAATTTTATTAGAAGAACCAAAATTAATAGAATCAGAATATGAAAAATTTTTTTTTATTTCTTTTTCAATAGAAAACTCTATTTTTTTTGTTAGTTTAATTCCATTTTTATAAAAAATTTTAATTCCATTGTCATAAAAAAGATTGTGAGAACCGGAAATTACAATACCTGCAGAAGCATTTAAAAACTTTGTAAAAAATGACACAGCAGAAGTAGGGATGCAATCAGCTAACAAAGTGGATGATCCAGTAGATAAAATACCAAATTCTAAAATAGACTGCAACATACATCCAGAAATACGTGTATCTCTTCCTAAAATAATTTTTTTTGTTTTATTTTTACCTAAAACAGTTCCAATAGCCCATCCTAATTTTAATAAAAAATTTGGTGTAATTGGATTTTTTCCTAATTTTCCACGTATACCATCAGTTTTAAAATATTGCAAAAAAGTCATAATAAATTTAATCCTGTACTGTTAAAGTATATATTTGCAATAAATCACAATGAAATTTTTTATTAAAAAATAAGATGAAGCCATGATAATTTTATCACTTCATCTTATTTTAATATATATATTAAATTAAAGAATTCTAAACAATATAAAATAAATATATTTAAAAAAAGCTTTTAGTTTTATATTGCCGATTTAAATAAAATTATTAATTATTAATATCTGTTTTTGTCCATCCTTTTGGTTCACGCACTTCTCTTCTTTCCATTAAATCATCAATTTGTAATGCATCAATAGTTTCATATTTTATTAAAGCATCTTTCATCGAATGTAATATATCAATATTTTCATTTAAAATGTTTTGAGCCCTTTTATAATTAATTTCAATTAACAACTTCACTTCTTCATCAATAATTCTAGCTGTTTCATTAGAAACATGTTTTGCTTTAGCTACCGAGCGTCCTAAAAAAACTTCTTCTTCTTCTTCAGCATACAATAAAGGTCCTAACTTTTCTGAAAATCCCCATTGAGTTACCATATTTCTTGCTAAATTAGTAGCTACTTTAATATCATTACAAGCACCAGTTGAAACATTTTTAGTACCATAAATTATTTCTTCTGCTAAACGACCACCATACAAAGTAGATATTTGACTTTCTAATTTTTGACGACTAATACTAAGGGCATCTGATTCTGGTAAAAAAAATGTCACTCCTAAAGCTCGTCCTCTAGGAATAATAGTAACTTTATGTGCAGGATCATGATCAGGTACTAATCTTCCAATAATAACATGACCAGCTTCATGATATGCAGTAGATTCTTTTTGAAAATCACTCATAACCATTGATCTTCGTTCAGAACCCATCATCATTTTATCTTTCGCTTTCTCAAATTCCAACATAGAGACAACACGACAATCAAATCTAGCTGCAAAAAGAGCTGCTTCATTAACTAAATTCGCTAAATCAGCACCGGAAAAACCTGGTGTACCACGTGCAATAATCATAGGATCAACATCTTTAGATAACGGTACTTTTCTCATATGTACTTTTAAAATTTGTTCTCGTCCGCGAATATCTGGAAGTGGCACAATAACTTGACGATCAAAACGACCTGGACGTAACAAAGCGGGATCCAAAACGTCAGGTCTATTAGTCGCAGCTATTAAAATTACACCTTCGTTTCCATCAAAACCATCCATTTCTACTAACATTTGATTCAGCGTTTGTTCTCTTTCATCATGACCACCGCCTAGACCAGTTCCTCTTTGACGTCCTACAGCATCAATTTCATCAATAAAAATTATACATGGTGCAGATTTTCTTGAATTTTCGAACATGTCTCTTACTCGAGAAGCTCCAACCCCGACAAACATTTCAACAAAATCAGATCCAGAAATCGTAAAAAAAGGAACTTTTGCTTCTCCAGCTATTGCTTTTGCAAGTAATGTTTTACCAGTACCAGGAGGACCAACCATTAATATGCCTCTTGGAATTTTTCCTCCTAATTTTTGAAAACGGCTAGGTTCCTTAAGATATTCAACTAATTCACTAACTTCTTCTTTAGCTTCATCGCATCCAGCAACATCTGCAAAAGTAGTTTGAATTTGATTTTCCGATAGCATACGTGCCTTACTTTTGCCAAATAACATTGCACCTTTTCCGCCACCCATTTGCATTTGTCTCATAAAAAAAATCCATACACCAATCAGTAATAACATTGGAAACCAAGAAATAAATATTGAAATTAGGAGACTTGGTTCTTCAGGAACTGATCCAACAATTTTAACATTTTTTGTTAAAAGATTATCTAATAGTTTAGGATCATTAATAGGAATATAGGTAGTGTATTTACTGCTATCTTTCTTAGTAACACTAATCATACGTCCGTTAATATATGCTTCGCGAACTTGATCTTGATTAACTTCTGATAAAAAAGTCGAATAATCAACTTTATGATTATTTGCATCATTAGTATTAAAATTTTGAAAAATAGACATTAATACAACTGTAATAACTAACCAGAAGATAAGGTTTTTGACCATGTCACTCAAAGGAACAACCTCTCATTGAATCTATATGTAACAAACAACACAGATTTCTATAATATTTTTATCTGGTTGCTAGGATGAATATTTCTCGAGATCTTGTTCGAGAAGTTTTAGGTTTACAAATTTTAATGTGTTTAAAAAATATTTTAATTTCTTTATACAACTCATTAAACCCTTCTCCTTGAAATGATTTTAATAAAAAAATACCCTTTTTAGATAAAACATAATTTGATATTTTTAATGCTAATTTAGCTAAATTGATAATTCGAGGCATATCAATAGAAAAGTGTCCTGTTATATTAGGAGTCATGTCTGACATGACTAAATGAAACTTAATATGACTAAAAGAATTTAACATAAAGTTTAATGTTTTCTTATTACTAAAATCTCCTTGAAAAATATCTACACCTGTTATTGGTTTTATAGGCAATATATCACAGGCTATAATACGACCTTTTTTCCCAATTTTACTCACAGCATATTGTGACCAGCTTCCAGGAGCGGCGCCTAAGTCAATTACGTTCATATTAGTTTTAAATATTCTGTTACTTTTATCTAATTGTTCTAATTTAAACCAAGCTCTTGAACGTATTTTATTATTTTTTGCTTTCTTGACATATAGATCTTTAAAATGTTCTAATAACCAACGATTAGAACTGTTTTTTTTTTTATAAATCATATTTCTAATATTATTTTAAAAAATTTTAATTATCAGTTTAACTTATATACAATCTAATTATATATAATCTATTTTTAAAATCTTATATTCCACATCACCTCCTGGTGTATGTATAGTAACAATTGTATTATTTTTTTTTCCAACTAAACCTCTTGCTATAGGCGAATTTATAGAAATTAAATTTTTTTTAAAATCTGATTCATCATCACCTACAATTTTGTATCTAAATGTTTCGTTTTTTTTTATATTTAAAATACTGACAGTAGAACCAAAAATGACTCGTCCTTTATTGGATATTTTTTTTATATCTATAATTTGAGAATTAGATAACTTTAATTCAATTTCTTTAATACGACCTTCACAAAAACTTTGTTCTTCACGAGCTGAATGATATTCAGCATTTTCTTTTAAATCGCCATGTTCTCTAGCTTCTGCTATTGCAGTAATAATACGAGGACGTTTAATATTTTTTAATTTTTTAAGTTCTTGACGAAGTTTTTCTGCACCTCTTATAGTCATTGGAATTAAATTAATCATATTGACACTCCATTATTTCTTTATCTAATATCGTAAAAAAATTTTTATAATTATAGAAAATATTTTTAAACTTTTAAAAAAATTAAATTATATTTTTAATGCATGTACTTTTTATATTATAAGATATGCGATATTTATATAAAACTTTAAAAGATTAAAATATTTTCTATTTTTTTATAGTATTCATAAAAAAAATCATAAAATTTTATTTCTTATAAAATCAAATGAACTTATAAAATAACTCGAATAAATTAGAAATATATAAAAACATGATAATCTATTTAATATCATTTTGATGCATTTTAAAAAATAAATATTTAAAATATTTCCTATTATTTTAAAGTAAAAAATACAATTTATCAAAAATTTAAAAAATTAATGACATTTTTATATATTTTTAAGTAAATAAATTATTAATATATTTTAAATGTTAAATAAATTTAATAATTTTTTAAACTATTACAAAACATTAAAAATTTAATCAAAAGTACATTCAAAAATGGATAATCAAGAAATAAAAAAACTAATTATTAAAGAATTAAATTTAACAGAAACTTACATTACAGGAGATGAAAATCATATTAAAATTGTTGCTATAGGAGAGGTATTTAGAGGAGTTAGTCAGGTAAAAAGACAACAAATGGTTTATATACCTTTAATAAATATGATTACAGAAAAACATATTCATGCTGTATCTATTATAACACATACTCCTGAAGAATGGAAAAAAAACAAAAAGAATTCAAATCTTTTATAATTAAAAAATCTATTAACAATAGAGACTCATTAATATATGAATAAATTATGTATAGAAGGTGATAAAAATTTAAGTGGTAGTGTTACTATTTCTGGAGCTAAGAATGCCGCTTTACCAATTTTATTCATGAGTATATTAACGGAGGGGAAAATACAAATTAAAAATGTTCCAAAAAATTTAACAGATATTAATATAGCACTTAAATTGCTTGTATATGTAGGAGTAAAAATAACATATAAAAAGATATTATTTATAGATCCAAGTTCAATAAATGTTTTTTGTGCTCCATATCATTTAATAAAAAAAATTAGAGCATCTATATGGATGCTGGCTCCTCTTCTAGCACGTTTTGGAAAAGCTAAAATATTTTTACCAGGAGGATGTAAAATAGGGAGTAGACCTATAGATTTACATTTAAATGGTTTGATAAAATTAGGAGCAAAAATTAATTTTAAAAATGACTGTATTATTGCATCTGTTCAAGGACGTTTAAAAGGAAAATATATTTTAATGGAAAAAATTAGTGTTGGTGCTACTATTACTATCATGAGTGCCGCCACTCTAGCTCAAGGAATAACAATAATTGATAATGCAGCTTGTGAACCAGAAATTGTCGATATAGCTAAATTTTTAAATACGTTAGGTGCTAATATTATTGGTGCAGGTAGCAAAAAAATATATATCAAAGGTGTGATAAAATTAACTGGAGGAACTCATCAAATAATACCAGATAGAATTGAAACAGGTACTTTTTTAGTTGCTGCTGCAATTTCTAAAGGTTGTATTATTTGTCATAATACTGAACCGAAACACTTAACAAACGTTTTATTAAAATTAATTGATGCTGGTGCTAAAATTCAAATAGGAAAAAATTGGATTAAATTAGATATGAGAGATAAAAGACCTAAAGCTTTAAATATTCGAACTGCTCCTTATCCTGGTTTTCCAACAGATTTACAAGCTCAATTTGCTTTATTAAATACAATTTCTTTAGGCATAGGAACTATCACGGAAACAGTATTTGAAAATCGTTTTATTTATATTTCAGAACTCATTAATATGGGCGCTAAAATCATATTAAAAAATAATACTATTATTTCCTATGGAACTCCTAAATTATTATCTTCAAACGTTTTTTGTAGTGATTTACGAGCATCGGCTACATTAGTATTAGCTGGATGTATTGCTTTAGGTGTTACAATAGTTAATAAAACTTATCATCTTATTAGAGGATATGAATCATTTCCTAAAAAATTAAATAAATTAGGTGCTGATATTAAAATTTTATAAAGATAGTTTATTTTATCTAAGACAAAATTAAATAGAAATATCAATTATTGATAAAAACATTAGAAAAAATAAATTATTAATGATTGGAGATTTTTTTATGTATGCAGTTTTTATAAGTGGTGGAAAACAATATAAAGTAATTAAAAATCAAATTATTAGATTAGAAAAACTAAAAGATCCAATTGGCAAAATTATAAATCTGGATCAAGTTTTAATGATTTCTAGTGAAAATTCTACACAAGTTGGAAATCCTTTTATAAAAGGAGCAAAAATTACAGCTAATATTGAAAAACACGGTCGATTAAAAAAAATAAAAATTATTAAATTTAACCGACGCAAACATTATAAGAAACAACAAGGTCATCGTCAAAGTTTTACTGATGTAAAAATTATAAATATTAATTATATTTCAGGAGAAAGTTAAATAAATGGCACATAAAAAAGCTGGAGGTTCAACTAGAAATGGACGAGATTCTAACGCTCAAAGACTAGGTGTGAAGTGTTTTGGAGGAGAGTTGATTTCATCAGGTAGTATTATTGTTAAACAACGAGGTACTAAATTTCATCCAGGTAAAAATGTAGGTTGTGGAAAAGATCATACAATTTTTGCTACTAAAAAAGGAAAAGTAGAATTTAAAAAAAAAGGATTAAAAAAAAGAACATATATAAATATAATAAACTAAACATTTTTAAAACCCCTACTACAGGGGTTATATTGTTTTAATATAAAATTATATAATTTTGAAAAAATAATTAATTTTTAATAAAAAATAAATATTAAAATATTTTTTTGAAAAATCATCATAAATGGAAAAAAAATGAAATTTATTGATCAAACTGTCATACAAGTTATTGCTGGAAACGGTGGCAATGGTTGTATTAATTTTAGAAGAGAAAAATATATTCCTAAAGGCGGTCCAGATGGTGGAGATGGTGGAGATGGTGGAAGTGTATGGCTAGAAGCAAATAGTAATCTCAATACTCTTATTGATCTTCGATTCAAAAAAATTTTTAAAGCAGATAATGGAGAAAACGGACTAGGTAGGAATTGTTCTGGTAAAAAAGGAAAAGATATTAAAATATACGTTCCTATTGGAACAAAAATAATAAATCATCAAACACGTGAAATTATAGGTGATTTAATTAATCATAAACAAAAAATATTAATTGCTAAAGGAGGTTGGCATGGATTAGGAAATACTAGATTTAAATCTTCTACAAATCAAACTCCTAGAAAAAGAACATTAGGAACTATAGGAGAAAAAAGAGATATACAATTAGAATTAAGGTTAATTGCTGATGTAGGAACTTTAGGAATGCCTAATGTTGGTAAATCTACATTAGTCACAAATATATCTGGTGCTAAAACAAAAATTGCAGATTATCCATTTACTACTTTATATCCAATTTTAGGAAGTGTAACAACTGGAAGTAACAATAAATTTATTATTGCAGATATTCCCGGTATAATTCAAGGAGCATCTGAAGGTGCTGGATTAGGAATTCGTTTTTTAAAACATTTAGAAAGATGTAAATTATTACTTCATATTATTGATTTAACTCCTCAAAATAATTATAATATTATTGATAATATAAATCTAGTTTTAAACGAATTAAAAAAATATAGCATTGAATTATACGATAAACCAAGATGGTTAGTTTTCAATAAAATAGACTTATTAAGCAGAAAAAAAATTGATCAGATTATCAATGAAATAAAACATACATTCAAAATAAGAGGAAAACATTATTTGATTTCTTCTAAAAAGCAAATTGGTACAAAACAATTATGCAATGATATTCATCAATATTTAAAAAAACACAAAAAGAACTCGGTTTGTTGAAAAAACCAAGTTCTTATAAAAAAATATAAATAATATTTTATATAAAATATTAACGCTTAGAAAATTGAGGGCGTTTTCTAGCTTTTCGAAAACCTACTTTTTTACGTTCGACCTGACGTGAATCACGTGTAACAAATCCAGATTTTCTTAATTCAAAACGTAATGATTGATCATATTTAATTAAAGCACGAGTTATTCCTTGACGAATAGCCCCGGCTTGTCCAGAAATACCACCTCCTTTAACAGTTATGTAAATATTAAATTTATTCATCAAATCAACTAATTCTAGAGGTTGACGAACAATCATGCAAGAGGTTTCACGACCAAAATATTCATTTAAAGAACGTTTATTTACAATAATCTCTCCATTGCCAGATCTAAGAAAAACTCTAGCAGAAGAACTTTTACGACGACCAGTACCATAATTTTGATTTTTCATTATTTATTATATACCTCTTTATTAAATATTTAATAATTTTGGACATTGTGCTATATGACTATGATGTTCATTTGGAAATATTTTTAATTTTTTAAACATAGCACGACCTAAAGGGCCTTTTGGAAGCATTCCTTTTACTGCAATTTCTATAACTCTTTCTGGGTGACGAGAGAATATCTCTTCAAATCTAAATTGTTTTATTCCACCTACATAGCCTGTATGATGATAATAAATTTTGTTAATCTTTTTTTTTCCTGTCACTAATATTTTATTAGCATTTAAAACAATAATATAATCTCCTGTATCAAGATGAGGGGTGTACTCAACTTTATGCTTTCCTCTTAGATATGAAGATAAAACACTTGCTAATCTTCCTAAGATTTTATTAGTTGCGTCTACGTAATACCAATTTCTTTTAATATTATCTAATTTAGCTGAAAAAGTTTTCATATAAAAACTCACTTAAATATAATTATTTATATAGAAAATAATACTATGATTGGAATTAATAAGATATATTAAATGTATTTTAATAAAAAAATTTTTAAGGCCTTTTTATATATAATTTGTTATTATTTCTTTAATAAAAATATTTTTCAAATATCTATTTAAATTTAAATATATTATATATTTTATAGGTAACAAATTATGCCTAATAATAATTATTTATTGGCTTTTCGTGATGAAATAAATAACATTGATGAAAATATAGTACAGTTATTAGCGAAAAGAAAAAATTTAGTATTAAAAATAGCGAAATCTAAAATAAAAAATAATCAAGCTATACGAGATAAAGAAAGAGAAAAAAAAATATTAGAAAAATTAATACTCTTAGGAAAAAAATATTATTTAGAACCTGAATATATTACTCGATTATTTAAACTAATAATTGAAGAATCAGTATTGACTCAAAAAGAAATGTTAAAAAAATTTTATAAAGCTAATAAATCGATTCTTAATAGAGTTTCTTTCCTTGGTCCTAAAGGTTCTTATTCTCATATTGCTGCATGTAAATATGCAGATAAAAATTTTCAAACATATATTAAAAACGAATGTTCAACATTTGAAGAAGTAATTTTATCAGTTGAAGGAAATCAATCAGATTATGCTATTCTCCCAATAGAAAACACTTGTTCTGGATTTATTTATGAAGTTATTCATCTATTAAAAAAAACTCAATTGTTTATTATTGGAGAAATTAATATGATTATAAATCATTGTTTATTGGGAGTTGAAAAAATTCAATTAGAAAAAATTAAAACAGTATATAGTCATCCTCAACCATTTCAACAATGTAGCAATTTTATTGAAAAATTTCCAGGATGGAAAATTAAACATACTAAAAGTACAGCAGATGCAATGAAAATAATTGATAAATATAATGATGCAACTAAAGTAGCATTAGGAAGTGAAATTGGTAGTAAAATTTACGGATTGAAAATTTTATCAAAAAATTTATCTAACATAAATAAAAATATTACCAAATTTATTGTATTAGGCAGAAATCCTATTAAATTTTATGAAAATTCACAGAATAAAACAATATTAATGTGTAGTATAGAAAATAAATCAGAAATCCTTGAACAAGTAAGATTTTTATTAAAAAAAAGAAAAATAATTATGAATAAATTAATTCATCTAAAAGATAAAAAAAATTTATCGAAAGAAATTATTTACATTGACATTGAAGAAAATTTATCATCACCTATCATGAAAAATGCTATTCAAAAAATCAAAAAAATTACTAATTATATGAAAATTTTAGGATGTTATCCTATTAGCAATACAAATTCAATAATAAAATAATATTTTTGACACTATATTAGTAATAATAGTAGTAATAGTAATAATTAATATTTTTTAAAAAACACAATTAATTTTTAATAAAACATCTAATGTTCAATACAACATGTTTTTTAAGATCATAAAAATCTTAATAAGACATTAAAATCTCAATATGAGTAATCAACAATGTTTAAAAACTTGACTCAACGTCTTTCACAAAGCTTCCAAAAAATCATAAGAAAAGGGAGACTTACAGAAGAAAATATCAAAAAAAGTATACGTGAAGTACGTAAAGCATTATTAGAAGCTGATGTAACATTGTCAGTAGTAAAAAAATTTATAGAAAATGTAAAAAATAAATCTATTGGAAATGAAATAAATAAAAGTTTAACTCCTGGACAAGAATTTTTAAAAATAGTAAAAAATGAATTAATACATACAATTGGCGAAAAAAATAACTCTTTAAACTTATCTATAGCACCACCAGCAGTTATATTGCTAATTGGTTTACAAGGAGCAGGAAAAACAACTAGTTTAGCAAAACTAGGAAAATGGATCAAAGATAAACATAAGAAAAAAATACTAATTGTATCTACTGATATTTATCGTGCAGCAGCTATTAAACAGCTACAGATATTATGCAAACAAATAGAAATAGATTTTTTCCCATCCAACGAAAATCAAACACCTATAGAAATCACGATACAAGCAAAAGAATATGCAAAACTAAAATTATATGATGTTTTACTAATTGACACAGCTGGTCGTTTGCATATTGATAAAAAAATGATGAATGAAATTCAGCAAATACAAAATTTATCAAAACCAATTGAAACGTTATTAATAGTAGATTCTATGATGGGTCAAGATGCCATAAATATGGCAAAAATATTTAATAATGATTTATCGATATCTGGTATAATATTAACTAAAACAGATGGTGATTCTAGAAATGGAATAGCTTTATCTATGCGTTATATTACTGGTAAACCTATTAAATTTATTGGAACAGGAGAAAAGATAACAGAGTTAGAACTATTTCATCCTAATAAAATCGCTGAAAGAATTTTAGGAATGAATGATGTTATGTCTCTGATTGAAGACATAGAAGCAAAAGTTGATCAATCTCAAATTCAAAAGCTAACAAAAAAATTAAAAAAAGGACATGATTTTAACCTAAATGATTTTTTAATACAAATTAAAGAAATGAAAAAAATAGGAGGTTTAAATTATTTTATAGATAAACTACCTAAAAATAATCAATTACTAAACAATGCATCATTATTAAATACAGATCAAAATACACTTAATAAAGCAGAAGCAATGATATTTTCTATGACACCGAAAGAAAGAAAAAACCCAATAATCATAAAAGGTTCAAGAAAACGTAGAATAGCTTTAGGTTCTGGAACAGAAATACAAGATATAAATAAATTATTAAAAAATTTTGATAGTATAAAAAGAATTATGAAAAAAATAAAAACTAGTGGAATATCAAAGGTCATCCGTGAAATAAAAAATATAATACCTAAAAATTTTTAAAAAATACATTATATATAAAAAATTTTTATATAAATTTTATAAAAATTAACATTTTATTTAGAGTTAAAAATTAATTTTCTTCATTGAATAAATATTTAAGGAGCAATTGATATGGTAAAAATTCGTTTATCTCGATATGGCACAAAAAAACGTCCTTTTTATAAAATGATAGTCGCTGATAGTCGTTGTTCTCGAGATGGTCGTTTTATTGAAAAAGTCGGTTATTTTAACCCTATTGCTAGAAGCAAGTCTGATATACTTCAATTGAATTTAATTCGCATTAAATATTGGATAAATCAAGGAGCACAAATATCAGAAAGAAGTAAGAAATTAATAAAATTATTTAATAAAAAAGAGGAAAAATTATAAATATTAAAATTAAAAAACCAATTGAACCAATATTAATAGGAAAAGTTGGAAAATCTTATGGAATATTAGGCTGGATGAATGTTTTTTCTTTTACGGAAAAAGAAGAAAATATATTCACATATATCCCATGGTTTTTTTTAAAAGAAAAGATTTTTACACAAGTACAAGTAAAAAATTGGAAAAGATACAAAAAGAATTTTATTATTTATATTGATACAATTTCTGATCGTTCAACAGCTAAAAAATTTACTAATTCAAATATCATTATCAGCAGGCATCAACTACCTTTATTACAAAATAATGAATATTATTGGAATGATATTATCAGTTATAAAGTATTTAATATAAATAAAATTTATTTAGGCATAGTAATTGATTTAATAAGAACAAAAGATAATGATATACTTGTAGTAAGACATGTATTCAAAAAACTAAAAAAAAATATTTTTATTCCCTTTATTGAACAAACAATAATACAAAAAATAGATTCAAAATATAAATACATAATAGTTCGATGGAATTAATAATGTAATATATATATGAAAAAAAAACACAATGAAACGTTAATATGGTTCAACATAATTACTATTTTCCCGGAAATGTTTCGTGCTATTACTAATTATGGTATTACTGGCAAAGCTATAAAAAAAAAATCATTAATATAAATTTTTTAAATCCTAGAGATTTTATAAAAAATAAACATAAGTCTATTGATGATCGTCCTTATGGAGGAGGACCGGGTATGTTAATGAGTGTCAAACCGTTGTATTTAGCTATTCAATATGCAAAATCTATATTAAAAAATGCAACTGTTATTTATTTATCTCCTCAAGGAAAAAAACTAGAACAAAATCACATACCAAAATTAATAAAAAAAAAGGAAATTATTTTTATATGTGGTCGATATGAAGGAATAGATGAAAGAATTATTGATCATCAAGTAGATGAAGAATGGTCTATTGGCAATTATATTATTAGTGGAGGGGAATTAGCTGCTATGATTATGATTGATTCTATTTCTAGATTTATTCCTGGTGTTATTAAAAAAAAACAATCGATAGAAGATGATTCTTTTTCTAATAATTTACTAGATTATCCAAATTATACTCGACCAAGAATAATACATGATATGTCAGTTCCTGAAATATTATTATCTGGAAACCATGAAAAAATTCGTCTTTGGCGTTTAAAACAATCTCTTGGAAAAACATGGATAAAACGTCCTGATCTTTTAAAAAAAAAAAATTAACACGCGAAGAAGAAAAACTTTTAGATGAATTTAAAAAAGATAAAAAATAATAAAATGTTTATTTTTTAGTTATTTTATTCTACAGGGGAAATATGCTAAATATAATAAAATCAATAGAAAAAGAACAAATGAAAAAAAATATACCTATTTTTCGACCTGGAGATACTATAGAAGTCAAAGTTTGGGTGATAGAAGGTTCTAAAAAACGTCTTCAATCTTTTGAAGGAATAGTAATAGCAATAAAAAATCGTTGTTTAAATTCATCTTTTACTGTACGTAAAATTTCTAATGGAGAAGGCATTGAACGTGTTTTTCAAACACACTCTTATAGTATAAACGATATTATCGTTAAAAGAAAAGGATTGGTTAGAAAAGCAAAATTATATTATTTAAGAAATCTTACTGGCAAAGCTGCTCGCATTAAAGAAAGAATTAACTAATTTTCAAAATATTTCAATAACATGCAGTCATGACATAATTCTTGACTGCATTATTGTTATAGAAAATAATACATAAAAAGAGTTTGTTTATTTAAAAAATTAATTTGTTCCACCTATTGTTAAACTTTCCAATTTAATAGAAGGCTGTCCTATTCCAACTGGAATATTTTGACCTTCTTTACCACAAACACCTGTTCCTTCATCCATTTTAAAATCATTTCCAACCATTGATACTTTTTGCATAACTTCTAAACCAGATCCTATTAATGTTGTATTTTTAATTGGTGTTATAATTTTACCTTTTTTAATTAAATATGCTTCAGCAGTAGAAAAGACAAAATTTCCAGAAGTAATATCAACTTGACCTCCAGAAAAATTTATAGCATATATACCATAGTCGACACTTTTAATAATATCTTCTATTTTAGAAACACCAGATAACATATAAGTATTAGTCATACGAGGCATAGGTAAAGATGCATAAGATTCACGACGTCCATTACCAGTAGATGCTGTTCCCATTAAACGTGCATTAAGCTTATCTTGCATGTACTGTTTAAGTATTCCATTTTTAATTAAAACGTTATGCTGACTAGGAGTTCCTTCATCATCAATACTTAATGAACCTCTTTGATTCTTAATAGTACCATCATCAATAATAGTACATAGTTCTGATGCAACTTTTTTGCCGATCATATTAGTAAATCTTGAAGTTTTTTTTCTATTGAAATCACCTTCTAAACCATGACCTACTGCTTCATGTAATAAAACTCCTGGCCATCCAGGACCTAATACCACGGGAAACATTCCTGAAGGAGCTTCTTCAGAAGATAAATTTAAAAGTGCTATGCGAACAGCTTCTTTAGACCAATAATCAATTCTTCTTTCTTTTGCATAATCGTCATTTTTTAAAAAAAAGCTATAGTCAGTACGATTACCTCCACCACTACGACCACGTTCTCTTTTTCCATGATCTTCAACTAAAACACTAATTGAAAATTGTACTAGTGGTCTTATATCCGAAGTTAAATTTCCATCAGTAGAAGCAATTAAAATATGTTCATATAATCCTGTTAAAGTTGCATTTACTTCTACAACTCGATGATCGAAATTGCGCGCTATATAATCTGCTCTATAAAGAAGATCGATTTTTTCTCTAGAAGACAAATTTTGTAAAGGATTCAAATCATTATAAATAGGCTGTGCTTTTTTTATTAATAATTTTTTACAACTACCCTTGTCTTTTTGCAAAATAATACTACGAGCTTTATTAACACTTGTTCTTAAGGAATCTTTTGATATTTGATCTGCATATGCAAATCCAGTAGTTTCACCGCTAATAGCTCTAACACCAATACCTTGATCAGAATGATAAACTCCTTCTTTTATAATTCCATTTTCAAGAAACCAAGATTCATGCAGACGAGATTGAAAATAAAAATCTCCATAATCCAAATTACTTGTACAAAGATCTTCTAAAGCAATAAATAAATCTTCATGATTTATTTTATTTTCAGTTAATAAAGATTCAGTCACTAATTCAAATGTCATTTAAACTCACTTAATTTATAATAAAATTACAAAATATATTATAAAATATATTATAAAATATAAAATAAAAAATAAAATAAAAAAAAATATTATATAATATTTTTTAAAAAAAATATGGCATAATAAAATTATTATTAAAAGAGATTAAATATGAAGAAAATTATAAATGTATTATTGATAAATGGACCTAATTTAAACCTTTTAGGTACAAGAGAAATTGAAATTTATGGCAATCTAACTTTAACTGATTTAATTAATGATTTACATAAAAAATCTAAAAAACTTAATATATCTTTACAAGATATACAATCTAATGCAGAAAATATTTTAATCGATGCTATTCATTCTTCAAAAAATAAAAATATTCATTATATTATCATAAATCCAGCAGCATTTACACATACTAGTATAGCAATAAGAGATGCGTTAATAGGAGTTGAAATTCCTTTTATTGAAGTTCATATCTCAAATATTTATGCTAGAGAGCATTTTCGTTCTCATTCATGGTTGTCTGATATTTCTAGCGGTGTGATCTGTGGATTAGGTCTAGATGGATATTATTGGGCATTAAAAACAATATATAATAGATTGATTAAATCTAATAATAAGAAAACTTAAAAAAATAATATATCTTTAAAAATTTAAGATTTAAAAATATTTTTTTGCACTCTCTTTATTTTATATATAGTAGAAAGTGCAATCAAAAAAAATTATAAAATTAATTCATACCATATTTTTTTAATTTTTTTCGTAATGTACTGCGATTTATACCCATCATTAAAGCTGCTCGTGTTTGATTTCCTCTCGTATGTTGCATAACCATATCTAAAAGTGGTTGTTCTAATTCAGATAGTACTAATTCATATAAATTATTTACACGTTTATCATCTAAATGTAATAAATAATTTTTTAAAGATTTTTTAATTAACTGACGTAAAGGTGTTTTTATAATTTTATCTTGTGAATCTATAGTACATGCAACTAAAAATTCTGTATTTATTATTTTTTCGAACATCATAAGGTTAACTCTTCATATATTTGTATTGTATGTATTTTTTAAAAATGTATACAAAAATATAAACATTTTAATATATTAAACAATATTGTTTGATTTTTTAATAAAATAAATAATATGTTTTATTAAACGTAAATACAATAAAATAAAAAATAACTTGTTCTTTTTTAAATTATCTATAATAAAAGCAAAAGATTTTGGATATCGTCAGGAAGAGGTATTGTCCAAGACATTAAATTATGAGTAATAGGGTGTTTTAAAGAAAGATGACTAGCATGTAAAGCTTGACGAGAAAATCTAGAAATCTTATCGTTATCTTTTTGGTAATTTATTTGATGATTGATATTTCCATAAATAGGATCTCCAACTAAAGGATGTCTGATAGATAACATATGAACACGAATTTGATGTGTTCGTCCTGTTTCTAATCGGACTACTATATGTGTATGAAATTTAAAGCGTTTGATTATTTTATAATGTGTAACTGATTTTTTTCCTAAAGAATGAATCATCATAGATGTTCGTTTACGATAATGACGCATTATAGGTTCGTTTATAGTTCCACCTGAAATCATTTTACCTTTAACAATACCTTGATATTCTCGAATAATTTTTCTTTTTTTTAATAATGCAAACAAATAATTATAAGAAACAATAGTTTTTGCAATTACCATTAATCCACTAGTATCTTTATCTAAACGATGAACTATTCCTGCACGAGGTAAATCTTTAATATTTTTATAATGATATAATAAAGAATTAAAAATTGTTCCTGAATGATTACCAGAACCAGGATGAACAACTAATCCGGCTGGTTTATTGATTACTAATATATGATGATCTTCATAAACAATATTTAAACTAATATTTTCAGGAATATCATATATTATATTTTCATTAATAGGATAAATAATAATAATTTCATTACCTAATATTTTTTTATCAGGTTGATTTGTGATTTTCTTATTAACTAATACGTTATTAGTAATAATTAATTTTTTTAAATAAGAACGAGAATATTGTGTAAATAATTTAGGTAATACTTGATCCAGTCTTTTTCCTAACAAAGTCAAAGAAGATGCAATTGCAGTTAATTCTATTTTTTTTAACATTATTATCCTTATATAAAAAATAAATATTTTTATTATTTTAAAACTAAATCACGAATTTTTATAAATATGATATTCTATATAGATCTAAAATAAAAAATCGCAATAAACATAATTATTAATTTAAGTTGAATATATTCTAATGAAAATAAAAAAAAATATTATATTTATTTTTATGATTTTATGCTTGCAGTCAATAGTACATTGTGAATCTTTATATGAAAAAATTTTTATAAAAAAATATATTGACTATCAAAAAGCCAGAATAGAATTAAGAGAAAAACACTTTAATAAGGCAATAAACATACTAGAAAAAATAAAAAACAATAATGTAAATTATATTAGAAATGATAAAATTCAAATGAATTTAATTTATGCTTATTATAAAAATTTAGATTTAAATTTAGCTCAAAAAAATATAGAAGAATTTATACATAATTATCCTAATCATATAAATATGGATTATATTATATATATAAAATGTTTAGTTAATATGGCTTTAGATCAAAATATATTTTTTAGTCTTGTGCCAGTAAGTCATCAAAAAAATGATCCTCAATATGCAGAAAATGCATTTTTTCAATTAAAAAAATTTATATATCAATATCCTAATAGTCGCTATGTTATCAACGCAAAAAAAAACTTAATATATCTAAAAAATCGTTTAGCAGAACATGATTTAAAAATTTTAAAATTTTATTTTTTAAATAAAAAATATATAGCTGTTATTAATAGAGGTGAAGAAATACTACAAAAATATTCAGAGACATTATCTGCGCGCAAGGCTCTTATATATATGAAAAAATCTTATTTTGAATTAAAAATTTTTGATACATCTAAAATAATATCAAACATAATTCTATTAAATAAAATTTAATAAATTTAATTTTCAATATAAAAGACTTAATTATAAAATGCAAAAATTACTTTGTCATAATATTTTTATAAACTATATTTACCGGTTTTTATAAAAATTTAAATATGCAAAAATTTTTTTAAAAATATTTTATATATGATTAAGATTCATTTTTAAAATTAAATTAAGAATAATTATGAACAAGACAACAAATCAAATACGTCAAGATTTTTTAAATTTCTTTAAAGAAAAAGGACATATAATTATTCCAAGCAGTTCTTTAGTTCCATATAATGATACTACATTATTATTTACTAATGCAGGAATGAATCAATTTAAAGAAATTTTTTTAGGTGAAAAACAAAGAGACTATCCTCGAGTTGTAACCGTTCAAAGATGTTTAAGAACTGGAGGAAAACATAACGATTTAGAAAATGTAGGATACACTTCAAAACATCATACATTTTTTGAAATGCTTGGTAATTTTAGTTTTAATGATTATTTTAAAAAAGAAGCAATTGAATACGCTTGGGAATTATTAACATCAAAAAAATGGTTTAATATTCCAAAAAATAAATTATGGATTTCAGTTTATGAAAATGATACTGAAACATATAGAATATGGCATAATATTATCAAAATACCTGCTGAACGTATCATCAAAATAGGTGATAAAAATAATTCTCAATATGATTCAGAAAACTTTTGGCAAATGGGTGATAGTGGTCCATGTGGACCATGTACTGAAATATTTTATGATTATGGTAGTACAGATATAAAAAGTTCAATAGATTTTTTAAAGAACGAAAACAATCGTTTTGTTGAAATTTGGAATATTGTTTTTATAGAATTTAACCGTATTTCACAAACAAAAATAATTTCTTTAAAAAACAAATCCATTGATACAGGAATGGGATTAGAAAGAATATCTGCTGTTTTACAAAACGTTTACTCTAATTATGATATTGATATATTTCAAGAGTTAATAAAATCTATATTTGCATCTAGTACTATCAAAAATTTAAATCATATTTCTTTGAAAGTTATAGCTGATCATATTAGATCTTGTGTATATATTATTGCTGATAACATTTTTCCATCAAATGAACATCGAGGTTATGTTTTAAGAAGAATAATTAGAAGAGCATTGAGACACGGTCATAAAATTGGTATTAAAGAGAATTTTTTATATAAATTAGTACCTAATGTTATTAAAATAATGGGAAAAAGTGCTGATATTTTAAAATTAAAAAAAGATAAAATAGAAGAAATTTTAAAAGCAGAAGAAATACAATTTTCTAATACTCTTAATAAAGGTCTTAAAATATTAAATTCTGAAATTCAAAAAACATATAATAATGTACTTTCTGGAAAAACTGTATTTTATCTATATGATACTTTTGGATTTCCAGTCGATTTAACAGAAGATGTTTGCCGTGAAAAAAAAATAAAAATAGACTACACTGGATACAAAGTAGCTAAAGAAGAACAAAAAAAAAGATCTAATCTTAAAAATAAATTTTATAAGAATTATAATAATAATATTTTTATTAATGATGAATGTATATTTCAAGGTTATAAAAAAAATAAAACAAAAGCATTGGTAAAATATATTTTTATAAATAATCAATTTGTTTCAAAAATTTCCAAAAATGAAAATGGCATCATTTTTCTTAATACTACACCATTTTATGGAGAATCAGGAGGACAAAAAGGAGATATAGGGAAACTATATTATAAAAAATCATGTTTTATAGTAGAAGATACAAAAAAATATAAAAAAACAACTGGACATATTGGAAAACTAATTTCAGGAGAAATTAAGATCAATGATTATGTTTTCAGTGAAATTGATGAAAATTATAGACATTCTATTGAATTAAATCATTCAGCTACACATTTACTACACGCTGCATTACGAAATGTTTTAGGTAATAATGTTTATCAAAAAGGATCATTAGTAACAAATGCATACTTAAGATTTGATTTTTCTTGTTCTAAGTTTATTACAATGTCTGAAATACAAAAAATTGAACATATTGTTAATATTCAGATTCGTAAAAATATTTTAATCAAGATTGAAAACTTAGATTTAGAAAAAGCTAAATTAAAAAATGCAATAGCTTTATTTGATCATCAATATAGTTCTATTGTTCGAGTTGTATCTATGAATAATTTTTCGATAGAACTTTGTGGAGGCACACATACTAAAAGAACTGGTGATATTGGATTTTTTAAAATTATTTCTCAATCTAGTATATCATCAGGAATTAAAAGAATTGAAGCTGTAACTGGAGAAAACGCGATAAATTATTTACATAAAAAAGATAGTGATATACAAAATATCTCTTTTATATTGAATTGCAATCAGTCTAATATTAAAGAAAAAATAAATCAAATATTAATAAAAACAAAAAATTTAGAAAAAAAAATAAAGCAATTACAAAAACAAGAAAAAAAATACTATATAAAACAATTATTGGAAAATATTAAAAATATACAAGAAATAAAATTTCTATCACATATATTTTACAATTATGAACATATATTGTTAAAAACAATAGTTGATGAATTAAAAACTCAAATAGATAATACTATTATTATACTAGTAAATGTTATTGATAATCGTTTTACTATTCTTGTTCAAGTTTCAAAAAAAGTAACTAATTGGATTGCAGCAAAAAAAATTATGGAAATTATTATAGATCAAACAAATGGAAAAGGAGGAGGAAAAAAAGAAATGGCTGAAGGAGGAGGAGTTTATACAATAAAATTGCCTATAATTTTAAAAAACATTCAATCATGGATTAATATAGAGTTAGAAAAAAAGAAAAATAATAAATGTATATAATACATATTATTTAATTAATTTTATATTAAAAATATATTATCTTTAATTAAAATTAATTTCTAAAAATATAATAAAATATTTTATGGTCTACTTTTAACCCTGTATTATTCATAACGCCAGGAACTGAAAAGGCCGAACTCTTTTAATCTTTCAAGGAGCAAAGAATGCTAATTCTAACTCGTCGAGTTGGCGAAACATTAATAATTGGCGATGAGATAACTGTTACAGTACTAGGAGTTAAAGGTAATCAAGTACGTATTGGTGTAAATGCCCCTAAAGAAGTTTCGGTACATCGTGAAGAAATATATCAACGTATTCAAGCTGAAAAAAAACAACAAAAAAGTCTTTGAACAATACTGCGTCTTACTAAAATTGAGTAAGATGCAGTTTTATATTCAATATTGTATACTATAAAACATTAAAACATTAATATACAAAATATGTTTGACTTATCAAAAAAAAAAAGTAAAATAAAAAAACATTTACAATATAGCTAGGTGAGATGGCCGAGAGGATTAAGGCGCTCCCCTGCTAAGGGAGTATGTAGAAATATCTGCATCGAGGGTTCGAATCCCTCTCTCACCGCCACTATTTAATTTTTTAAACTGCATCCGTAGCTCAGTTGGATAGAGTACTCGGCTACGAACCGAGCGGTCGGAGGTTCGAATCCTTCCGGATGCAAAATAAAAATTAATAATCAAAAATTTCTAAATTATACAAATAAAATCATAATATATAATATCTTTAGAATGTTTAAAAAATAGTTAAGTATTTTACAGTAGGAGATAAAATTGATAGAAGATATCTCAGAAAAAATTGCTTTTTTAGAAAAAAATCCAAAAATTTTAAATAATATTTTTAGAGGAATAGAACGAGAAACCTTAAGAATCAAAAAAAATGGAAGTTTTTCTGAAAAAAAACATCCATATTTGCTCGGTTCTCCTTTAACACATAAATGGATTACAACTGATTTTTCTGAAAATTTATTAGAATTCATCACTCCAACTAGTAATAATATAGATTATTTATTATCTTTTTTAAAAGATCTTCATTGTTTTACCGCTTCTAAAACACAAAACGAACTTATTTGGCCTTTTAGCATGCCTTATGATGATAATAAAACTGATATTCAAATAGCTCAATATGGAAATTCTAATCTTGGAAAAATGAAAACGACTTATCGAATAGGTCTAAAACATCGTTATGGTGATTTAGTTAACACTGTTTCAGGCGTGCATTATAATTTTTCTCTACCTTTAATTTTTTGGAAAAATTGTAAAAAAAACATATCAAAAAAAAATAAGAATACTGACTATGTGTCATCAGGATATTTAGATTTAATAAGAAATTATTATCGATTTGGTTGGATTATTCCGTATTTATTTGGTGCTTCTCCAGCAATATCATCTTCTTTTTTAAAAAATACAAAAAAAAAATATCGATTTAAAAAAACTAAAGAAAATATTTTGTATTTACCTTGGTCCACTTCATTAAGACTTAGTGATATAGGATATACCAATAGTAAAGTTATAGACTTGAACATCATGTTTAATGATTTGAATTCATATATTCAATCGTTAAAAAAATCTATAGAAACACCATCAAAAAAATTCATGAATATAGGACTAAAAGATATTTATGGCAATTTTAAACAATTAAATACCAATATTCTTCAAATGGAAAGTGAATTATATACACAAATCAGACCTAAAAGAAAAATTAATTATGGTGAAACACTTATAGAATCTTTAACAAATAAAGGTATTGAATATGTAGAAATACGTTCTTTAGATATTAATCCATTTTCACCAATAGGAATAAGCAAAAAACAAATACTTTTTTTAGATTTATTTTTAATTTGGTGCGCTTTAATCGATTCACCTCAAATTAATACAATAGATGTTTATTTAATAAATAAAAATTGGAAAAAGATTATTTTTGAAGGGAGAAAACCAAATCAAAAAATTTATCTTAATAATAAATATGAAAAAAAAACACTAGTAGAAATCAGTGATATTATATTTAAAGATTTACATCAAATTGCATTAATATTAGATTACAATTCAAAAAATTTTACATATCAAAAAATATGTAAAGAAACTAAATTATTATTTTATAATCCAGAATTAACTTATTCTGCAAAATTTTTAAAAATAATAATAGAAACAGGAATTAAAAAAGCAGGATTATACTTTGCTAATAAGTATCATCGTAATTTTACTAATAAAAATTATTTAAATTTAAATAAAAACATTCTAGAACAAGAAGTTATTCGTTCTCATGAAGAAACAGTAGAAATAGAAAAAACAGATATGTTATCTTTTGAAGAATATATAAAACAATTAAATTCTTCCCATGCTAGTAAACATGGGATTATTAAAAGATAAAGATATTTATTCATATTCAATACACGCTAGAATATTTTAGAAAATATTTTTTAAAAGATATAAAATCTTCAAAACTTTTATAGTCGTTTTAATATTTTATTGAGATAATTCATCTACTTTATCAAGTTTTTCCCATGAAAATTCTTCTCTTCCAAAATGTCCATAAACTGCTGTATTAAGATAAATAGGATTTAAAAGATCCAGCATTTTTATTAATCCATATGGTCTCAAATCAAAAATATTACGAATTAAAGTAATTAAAGAACTATTACTTATTTTTCCAGTTCTAAAAGTATCTATCATAATAGAAGTTGGTTCAGCTATGCCAATAGCGTATGAAAGTTGAATTTCACAACGTTCAGCTAAACCAGAAGCAACAATGTTTTTAGCGACATATCTAGCCGCATATGCTGCAGAACGATCTACCTTAGAAGGATCTTTTCCTGAAAAAGCACCTCCTCCATGTCTAGACATTCCTCCATAAGTATCAACAATAATTTTACGTCCAGTTAAACCGCAATCTCCCATAGGACCTCCAATAACAAATCTTCCTGTAGGATTAATAAAAAATTTTGTATTTTTTGTTAACCATTGATTTGGTAAAACAGGTTTTATAATTTCTTCCATAACAGCTTCTTTTAAAATATTTTGACTAATGTTTTCTCGATGCTGTGTAGAAAAAACTACAGTGTCTATTTCAATAACTTTGCCATTTTTATATTTAAATGTTACTTGACTTTTAGCATCAGGTCTAAGCCAAGGTAAAATATTTTTTTTTCTTAATTCAGATTGTTTTTTCATTAAAAGATGAGCATAAGTAATAGGTGCTGGCATTAATACTTTAGTTTCATTTGTAGCATAACCAAATATGATTCCTTGATCTCCAGCTCCTTGTTCTAAAGGATTAGAATGATTTATACCTTGAGTGATATCTAATGACTGTTTTCCAATAGCACTTAATACTGCACAAGAATTAGCATCAAATCCTGAATCAGAATCTATATAACCAATATTATTAATAGTATTACGAGTAATTTCTTCAACATCAACCCATGCAGTTGTAGTAATTTCCCCGCCAATTAAAACCATTCCTGTTTTAACATAAGTTTCACAAGCAACACGTGCTTTTAAATCTTGCTTTAATATTTCATCTAATAAAGCATCAGAAATTTGATCAGCAATTTTATCTGGATGACCTTCTGAAACTGATTCAGATGTAAAAAGATATTCAGTCATATTTTTTTATCCTATTTTAAAAGTTTTTTTATA
The DNA here is from genome assembly GCF_005082365.1 of Buchnera aphidicola (Artemisaphis artemisicola). Classification (NCBI taxonomy): domain Bacteria; kingdom Pseudomonadati; phylum Pseudomonadota; class Gammaproteobacteria; order Enterobacterales; family Erwiniaceae; genus Buchnera; species Buchnera aphidicola. The sequence goes on from NZ_CP034900.1 coordinate 441,417, forward strand.
GATATATTTACAAAAAATTATAAATGTTATAAATACATAAAATGTATTAAAATTGATATTTATTATAATTTTTAATAGAATACAGTTTTATTTTATATAAAATATATAATATGATATGTATCATATACGCATAAAATATAATATATTGTAATTATATAAAACGATATATTTTGTTTCCAATGAAATATATCATATATAAAGTGATATTCTAAAACGAATAAAAAAATCAAATGATAAAAAAAATATTAATTATTGTCATTAGTATGTTTTTTTTTTATTCCCAACAAAAAAAAAACATTTTAAAAAAAATGTAATAAACAGTTTTTATCAAACAAAACTTATTGCAGTAAAAATACACCAAAACGCACCAGGTTCATTTTATTGTGGATGTAAAATTTTTTGGAAACAAAAAAAAGGAATACCAAATTTATCTTCTTGTGGATATAAAATTAGAAAAAATGAAAATCGTGCAAAAAGAATTGAATGGGAACATGTAGTCCCAGCATGGCAATTTGGACATCAAAAACAATGCTGGAAACAAGGAGGTCGTAAAAAATGCATTGAAGATAAAAGATATAGATATATTGAATCTGATCTTCATAATTTACAACCAGCTATTGGAGAAATAAATAGTGATCGATCTAATTTTATGTATACTCAGTTAAATTATAATATTTCACCATACGGACAATGTAATATGAAAATCGATTTCAAAAATAAACTAGTAGAACCACCTATTAGAGCTCGAGGAGCTATAGCTAGAACTTATTTGTATATGATTACAAAATATAATATTTTTTTACCTAAAGCGCAAAAAGACTTATTCAAAAATTGGGATAAAATTTTTCCAGTAACTAAATGGGAATGTGAAAGAGAAAAAATGATATTTAACATACAAGGCAATCGTAATAATTATATATATAAAAAATGTAATAAAAAATAAAAATATGACAAAACATATTCCGCGTATTTACATAAACAATACTTTTATGCTTAATAAAGTTTATTCTTTATCACAAAATTATACACAATATATTAAAAAAGTATTAAGAATGAAAGTAAAAGATATAATAGAAATATTCAATAATACTAATCATATTTTTCTTGCTGAAATTATATATATTTCTAAAAAAATTCAATTTAAGATAATTATGATAAAACTTAAAAATGTTGAATCTCCACTTCATATCCATTTAGGACAAGTGATTTCTAAAAATGACAAAATGGAATTTACCATTCAAAAATCAATTGAAATGGGTGTTAATATTATTAGTCCATTATTCTCTGAATATTGTTCTATTCAAAAAAGATTCATAAATTTTTCTAACAAGATAAAAAGATGGGAAAATATAGCTATTGCTTCATGTCAGCAATGCAATCGAAACATTATTCCACAAATTAAAAATCCCCAAGATATTTTTTTATGGTGTAAAAAAAAAAATAATGATTTTAAAATCGTTTTAGATCCAAATTCATCATTAACACTAAATCAAATACCACAATCTATCAAATATATTCGCATACTTATTGGACCTGAAGGAGGTTTTTCAGATAAAGAAATAAAAAAAATTATTCAATACGGATTTGTTTCAATTAGATTAGGACCAAGAATTTTGAGAACAGAAACAGCTTCTATTGCAGCAATTACTGCATTACAAATGAAATTTGGCGATCTAAATTTTACTGAATAATATATATCCACAATATTTATTGTATTTTTTAAAAAATCCAAATTTTATTTGGAGTTAAAATAATAGGTAAAGATATATCCCAATGCCTCTTAGGTATATTATCCACTAACTGAAAATTATAAGCAAAACCTACTGGAATCAAATTTTTTATTTGCCAATTTTGCAAACAAATATCATAAAAACCACCACCCATTCCCAATCTTGAACCTGTTTTATCAAATGCTACTAATGGTACTATTACCATATCTAAATCATGTATTGAAATAATGTCCGTATATTGAAAGAATGGTTCTAATATTTTATATTTATTTCGATATAATCTAGAATGAGAATAAAATTGAACAAAAATCATTTGTTTTTTATTAAAAGAACTTATAACAGGAAGAAAAATATTTTTTTTATTTTTCCATAATTTAAATATTAAAGGATATGTGTTAATTTCTCCATCAAATGGTAAAAATAGAGCAATTTTGTTGCAATTATTGAGATAATTAAAATTTATTGCAGTATTAGAAATTTTTATAGATTCATTATACTTTTCTGAAGATGTTAATAACTTTCTTGTAATACGCATATATTTACGAATATTTTCTCTTTTTTCTAAAATTTTTATAATCATAACTCTAATTTTAATAAAAATTATTTACTATTTTTAATAGTTTTTATTCCATTTTTTGTACCAATTAAAAGCACATCAGCACTTCTAGAAGCAAATAAACCTACTGTAACAACTCCAGGTAATGAATTGATTTTTTTTTCCATAGAAATAGGATCTGTTATATATAAATCATGTACATCTATAATAATATTTCCATTATCTGTAATAACATTTTTTCGATATCTTGGATTTCCTCCAATTTTAATGATTTCTTTTGAAACATAAGATAATGCCATTGGAATAATTTCAATAGGGAGTGGAAAATTTCCTAAAACATCTACACTTTTAGAGTTATCTATAATACAAATAAATTTTTTTGACATTGTTGCAATAATTTTTTCTCTTGTTAAAGCAGCTCCACCTCCTTTAATCATTTGCATATGATTATTAATTTCATCAGCGCTATCAACATAAACTCTAAGAGAGCTAAAATTTTTTAAATCAAAAACTTCTATACCTTGTTTTTGCAATAGTAAAGTAGAAGAATTTGAACTAGATACCGCACCATATATTAAATGTTTTATCGTGCTTAAAGCTTCAATAAAATAAAAAATAGTTGTACCAGTTCCTACTCCAATAACAGTATCTGGATGAATGTAATCTAGCGCAGCCCATGCTGCTTTTTTTTTTAATTCATTTAAATTCATGACATAAAAACCTATTTTATTTTAAATATAATTTCTAAAATAGAAAAAATAATAGATTTTTGATCGGATTCAATTACAATTTAATATAATATGAAATTGATAGTTTCATATAACAGATTGGTATTTTTATTGAAATATTATTTATATCGAGAAGTTTAAAAGTTGCAAGATAGTTTTTAGAATGGCTGGGGTACCTGGATTCGAACCAGGGATGCCGGTATCAAAAACCGGTGCCTTAACCACTTGGCTATACCCCATTATTATTAATTTCTAATAAAAATATTAAACGTAATACGGGAGGCGAGATTTGAACTCGCATACCTTTCGGCGCCAGAACCTAAATCTGGTGCGTCTACCGATTTCGCCACTCCCGCTAAAATGGTAGCTACGACGGGAATTGAACCCATGACCCCAGCGTTATGAGTGCTGTGCTCTAACCAACTGAGCTACGTAGCCTATTAAAAAGTATGATATAAATTATACATATTTTATAATATATAAATTAAATAAGCAACAAAATTATTTTAATTTAAAAAAATCAAAAAATACAATACTAAAAATTTAAAAAAGGAAGATAATGAATACTAAAGTAGAAAAAAATAGTAATTTTATTTGTCAAATAATTAATAAAGATTTTAAAAAAAATAAAGAATTATCTTTTCGTACAAGATTTCCTCCTGAACCTAATGGATATCTTCATATTGGTCATGCTAAATCTATATGTTTAAACTTTGAACTTGCAAATATATATAAAGGAAAATGCAATCTTAGATTTGATGATACTAATCCAACAAAAGAAAATATCAAATATATAAAATCTATTAAAAATGATATAAATTGGTTAGGTTATAAATGGCATGGTAAAACTCACTATACTTCTGAATATTTTTCACAATTATATCAATATGCAAAAGAATTAATTAAAAAAAATTTAGCCTATATAGATCAATTAACAAAAGAAGAAATACGTATTTTTCGAGGAACTTTAACAACTCCTGGAAAAAATAGCCCTTATAGAAATAGAACAATAAAAGAAAATATAGAACTTTTCAAAAAGATGAAAAGAGGAGAATTTTCTGAAGGAGAAGCATGTTTACGTGCAAAAATAGATATGAGTTCTTCCTTTATTATAATGCGCGATCCTGTTTTGTATAGAATTATCTCAACTGAACATCATCAAACTCAAAAAAAATGGTGTATATATCCTATGTATGATTTTGCTCATTGTCTTTCTGATTCTATTGAAGGAATTACTCATTCATTATGTACGTTAGAATTTCAAGATAATAAATCTTTATATAACTGGATATTACAAAACACTAGTGTTAAAAAATACCCTAAACAATATGAATTTTCTCGATTAAACTTAGAATTTTCAATTCTATCTAAAAGAAAATTAAAAATATTAATTAAACAAAATATAATAAAAAAATGGGATGATCCTCGTATACCAACTATTTCTGGTTTAAGAAGAAAAGGATATACTTCATCTTCAATTAGAGAATTTTGTCAAAAAATTGGTGTAACTAAACAAAATCATTTAATACAATTTTCTATTCTAGAACATTGTATTCGAAAAGAACTAAATCAAACAGCCATACGTACTATGGCAGTATTAGAACCAATTAAAATATCATTATATAACTTAGATGAAAATCATAAAGAAATATTTATAGTTCCTAATCACCCTAAAAATCCAGAATTAGGAACTCATGAAGTGATTTTTAGTAAAACTATATATATTGAACGTTCAGACTTTAAAGAAAAATATGATAAACAATATAAAAGATTAAAACTTGGAGAAGAAATACGTCTAAGATATGCATATATAATAAAAGCAGAAAAAATAGAAAAAGATAAACACAATAACATTACTAGCATAATATGCTATTGTGATTTAAATACTTTAGGGAAAAAACCTAAAAATAAAAAAAATCCTGCAGTAATACACTGGATTTCAGTAAAAAATATATTTCCAGCAGAATTTAGATTGTATAATCAATTATTTACTACAAAAAATCCAGATCAAAAAAAAGATTTTTTATCTTATATAAATCCAGAATCACTTATTAAAAAAAAAGGTTTTATTGAAAAAACAATAGCAATTAAAATAAACAAAAATATTACTGACAAAAATGAAAAATTATATTTTCAATTTGAAAGAATTGGTTATTTTTGTATAGATAATTTAGATTCTAAAAAAAATCAGTTAATATTTAATCGTACTGTAAGCTTGCGTGATTCATACAAAATTTGAAATAAATAACAATAAAAAACATTACTAATAATTAGTATCAGTATATAATCTAAAAAATACATTTAAATATACTTATAAAAAATTTGTTTTTTCAATATTTTTTTATTAAATATATGTATTGTACGATTAAATATCGTAATACAAATTCATCAATTAAATACTTATTCATTTTAACTAATATGTTACATTTAGCATGACTAAAAATTATATTTTTATTACTGGCGGAGTAGTTTCATCTTTAGGGAAAGGCATTGCTGCTGCTTCATTAGGAGCAATACTAAAAGCTCGAAATTTAAAAATTACAATTATCAAACTAGATCCATATATCAATGTAGATCCAGGTACTATTAGTCCTATTCAACACGGAGAAGTATTCGTTACTGAAGATGGAACTGAAACAGATCTAGATTTAGGTCACTATGAACGTTTTATTAATACAAGAATGACACATTTAAATAATTTTACTACAGGAAGCATTTATTCTCAAGTTTTAAAAAAAGAAAGAAGAGGTGATTATTTAGGAGCTACTATTCAAGTTATACCTCATATTACCAATGCTATCAAAGAAAGAATTATTTTATGTTCAAAAAATAGTAATATTATTCTTGTAGAAATAGGCGGAACAGTTGGAGATATTGAATCTCTTCCATTTTTAGAAGCTATTCGTCAAATGGCCGTAGATATTGGTCGTAAAAATATTATATACATACATCTAACATTAGTACCCTATATTTCTACAGCAGGTGAAATAAAAACTAAACCTACTCAACATTCAGTAAAGCAATTACTTTCAATAGGAATACAACCAGATATTTTAATTTGTCGTTCTGAAAAAACTATACCTCTTCAAGAAAGAAAAAAAATTGCATTATTTTGTAATGTACCAGTAAATGCTGTAATTTCTTTAAAAAATGTTAATTCAATTTATAAAATTCCACAATTATTAAAAAATCAAAAACTAGATGATTATATTTGTGAATATTTTACATTAAATGTTCCCGAAGCTAATTTAAAAGAATGGGAAAAAGTTATTTATGCAGAAAAAAATTCTAAAAAAACTATCATTATTGGTATTATTGGAAAATACGTTAAATTACCTGATGCGTATAAATCAGTTATAGAAGCTCTTAAACATGCAGGTTTAAAAAACAAAATAAAAGTAAATATAAAATTGATTAATTCTCAAGAAATAGAAAATAAAAACTTTAATTTATTAAAAAATCTTAACGGTATTTTAATACCCGGTGGTTTTGGTGATCGGGGTATTATAGGTAAATTATTATCTATACAATATGCACGAGAAAATAATATTCCATATTTCGGTATTTGTTTAGGAATGCAAATAGCTATTATAGAATTTGCTCAAAATGTAATTGGAATAAAAGAAGCTAATTCAACAGAGTTTGATCCTCAATGTAAATATCCTGTTATTGATTTAATAAAAAATTCAAACAGTCAGTCATATAGAAATTATAATAAAAAAATAGATGATAATATTAATTTAGGTGGTACTATGAGATTAGGAAGCCAAACTTGTAAATTAAGCATGAATAGCTTGTCCAGAAAACTATACAATAAAGATATAATTATTGAAAGACATAGACATAGATACGAAGTAAATAATTTTTTATTAAAAAAAATAGAATTAAAAGGACTAAAAGTAACAGGACGTTCTCAAAATAATAACATAGTAGAAATTATAGAAATATCTAATCATCCATGGTTTGTAGCTTGTCAATTTCATCCTGAGTTTACTTCTACACCACGCGATGGACACCCACTTTTTATAGATTTTATAAAATCAGCAGGAAAACATAAAATAAAATAGAAAAAATTTTTTTAATATAATTTTAAAAAACATAATAAGGTGAAAAATGTCAAAAATTATTAAAATTATAGCTCGTGAAATAATAGACTCTAGAGGAAATCCTACTGTAGAATCTGAAGTACATTTAGAAGGAGGTTTTGTTGGACTAGCTTCTTCTCCTTCCGGAGCTTCTACAGGTTCTTTAGAAGCCATAGAATTACGAGATAATGATCAAAAAAGATTTATGGGTAAAGGAGTACAAAAATCTGTTTTATTAATAAATCAAGAAATATCACAAGCTTTAAAAAATAAAAATGCTATAAATCAAAGTGAAATTGATAATATTATGATTGATTTAGATAGTACATTTAATAAATCTAAACTAGGTGCAAATTCAATTTTATCTGTATCTTTAGCAGTTGCAAAAGCAGCTGCTTTATCTAAAAGAATGCCCTTATATCAACATATTTCAGAAATCAATAATACACCAGGTGTTTTTTCTATGCCACTTCCTATGATTAATATTATTAATGGAGGAAAACATGCTAATAATAATATTGATATTCAAGAATTTATGATTCAACCTGTGAGTGCAAAAACAATAAAACAAGCTATTCAAATGGGATGTGAAATTTTTCATTCATTAGGTGCACTATTAAAAGAAAATAATATAAGCACAACAGTAGGAGATGAAGGAGGATATGCTCCAAATTTAAAATCTAATGAAGAAGCCCTGAATCTTATTCAAGAAGCTGTACAAAAAACTAACTACAAACTAGGAAAAGATATAAGATTAGCAATAGATTGTGCTGCTTCAGAATTATACAATAAAAATACAAAAAAATATGAGTTAAAAGGAGAAAAAATTCGATTTTCTTCAAAAGAATTTACACATTATTTAGAATCTTTATCAAATAAATATCCTATTTGTTCAATAGAAGATGGACAAGATGAATCTGATTGGAAAGGGTTTTTATATCAAACAAATATACTAGGTCATAAAATGCAACTAGTAGGTGATGATTTATTCGTTACAAATAAAAGCATTTTAAAAAAAGGCATTCAAAAAGGAATTGCTAATTCTATATTAATTAAATTAAACCAAATTGGAACTTTAACTGAAACTATTGAAACAATAAAAATTGCAAAAAAAGCAAATTATTCCATTATTATTTCTCATCGTTCTGGTGAAACAGAAGATACTACCATAGCTGATTTAGCTGTTGGAACATCATCAGGGCAAATTAAAACTGGTTCTATGAGTCGTTCTGATAGAACTGCAAAATATAACCAATTAATTAGAATTGAAGAGATTTTAGGTAAAAAAAATGCACCTTTTAAAGGTTTAAAAGAAATTAAATCAGCAGTCTAATTATATATATAAAATATAGTTAATATATTAAAAAGAATCAGGTATTTTAAATACATGCCTGTTTCTTATTAAAAAAATGTTTTAAAAAAATAAAATTTTATAATTAATCAGGAAAATTATGTATTATCCAATTAACGAAATGTTTCAAACAATACAAGGTGAAGGATATTATACTGGAACTCCAGCAATCTTTGTTCGATTACAAGGCTGTCCTGTTCATTGTCAATGGTGTGATACTAAATATACATGGCAATGCTTAAATATAAACCAAATTTCTTATGAGGAATTAATAAATAAAAAAATATCAAATCAAAAATGGAGTTCTATTCATATTACAAAAATAATTTCAAATATAAAAAAAAAAAATGGACTGCTAGACATGTAGTAATTACAGGAGGAGAGCCATGTATGCATGATTTATCATGTCTTACTAAAGAATTAGAAAAACAAGGATATCAATGTCAAATAGAAACAAGTGGCACACAATCAATTAAGTGCTCTTTAAAAACTTGGGTGACTGTGTCTCCTAAAAAAAATCAAAATACATTACATCAAGCAATATTGCGTTCTAATGAAATTAAATATCCAGTTTTAAATAAAGAAGATTTATTGTATTTAGAAGAAATTTTGATGACTGTAAAAGATAAAAAAAAACATCTTATTTCTTTACAACCTATAAGTCAAGATGAAAAATCTTTAAAAATTTGTATAGAAACATGTACAATAAAAAATTGGCGTCTTTCAATACAACTTCATAAATATCTTTCAATAAAATAACATTTTATATGATAAAAACTTTTTTAATTCCCTTTATAAACACAACCAGATGTACAAGTTTCTTTAATCATTATAGCACTTAATATAGTTAGACGAGGCTTTAATTTTTCCCAAATCCATCGAGCAATATTTTCACTAGTTGGATTTTCTAAACCAGGTATTGCATTTAAAAAATGATGATCTAATTGATCATAAATAGGCTTGAATATTAATTTAAGATCAGCATAATCTATTATCCATCCATTTTTTTGATCAATTTTATCTTCTATTTCTAATCGAACTAAAAAAGAATGACCATGCAATCGTCTACATTTATGTTTTTTAGGAACATATGGTAAATAGTGCGCAGCCTCGAAATAAAAATCTTTAAATATAACAGTTTTCATGTGTTTTAAAAAAATATAATTTTTATAGTAAAAAATAAGAAATAATTTCTATTTTTTAACATTAGGTAAAATATCTAATGGATTTATAGAATTCCCTTTATAACGTATTTCAAAATATAATTGTGGTATTTTTTTTTCAGGAGATAATCCCATAGTAGCAATTTGTTGTTTTGCATATACTTTTTCTTTTGGTTTTACTAAAACTAAATCATTGAAACCATAAATACTAAAATAATTTTCATTATGTTTGATAATAATCAAGCGACCATATTTTTCAAATGATTCTATAACACATAAAACCTCTCCTGCAGCTGCAGAAAAAACTGGTTGTCCTTTAAAACCAAAAATTTCTATTTTTACATTACCTTCTAATGAATCTTCATAAAAATATTTAATTTGTTCGCTTTGAATAGGCCAATTCCAATGATTATCAAAAATAAAAGATTTTAATCTTACAAGATTATTATTTTTTTGCAAATCTTTATTGCAAAAAAAACATATTTTAGTATTATAAAATATACTTTTATTTAAAAAATTTAAAACACTTAATGGCGTTTTAAAAAAATCACAAAAATGATAAGATTTTATAGAATTAAGTTCTGAAGTAATAATAGAACAATTATCTATATTTTTATTGATAAATACATCTCCTACCCAAATTTTTTGACCTATAATTATTTTATAAGGTTTTTTGATAAAATTAGCTTCAGCTAATTCATGATAATTATTTCCAGATTTTTTACTGATAGAATATAAAGTATCTTTTGATTTTACTATATAAAATATCTTAAATTTATTTTGTTCAAAAAAACCAATAAAATTATTATTACTAATAATGATTTTTTGTTTTTTAAAAGAAAATATTTTTGTTAATTGTAAAAATGAAAAACACTCATTTTTTTTAGAAAAAATTAAAGTTTTTACATTTTTTTTTTGTGAATAAATATTTAAATTATTTTTATTTAAAATAGGTGAACTAAATGAAAAATTATTAAAAAAAAATAAAAGAAATATTAAAAAAAACATTTTTATAAAAAAAAATTTAATTTCATTAATCTTTCCATTAAAATTTATTATTACTTGATTTTTTTAGTTCTTTTAAGTATCAAAACAGTTTGGCAAGCAATTCCTTCCTGTCGTCCAATGCATCCTATTGTTTTGGAAGTCGTAGATTTAATACTAATTTGATCTATTTTAGTATTAAGATCTAATGATAAATTTGATCTCATAAAATAAATATAAGGCGATATTTTAGGACTTTCTGCAATAATTGTAATATCAATATTAGAAATAATATAACTTAACAAGTTAATTTTTTTCCAAATTTTTTTAAGTAATATTCTACTATCAATATTTTCATACGTTTTAATATTACTTGGGAAAAAACTTCCAATATCGCCCATCGCTGTTGCACCTAATAAAGCATCTATTACGGAATGAATCAATAAATCACCATTAGAATGAGCTATTAATCCTTTATTATAAGGAATTAAAACACCACCGATAATTAATGGTTTGATACTTCCGAAAGCATGAAGATCAAAACCATAACCAATTCTCATGAATATATCCTTTTTATTTATTTATATTAAAATCTTGTAAATAAAATTTTGCGAGCAGCAAATCTTCAGGCCAAGTAATTTTAATATTTCTACAGCTTCCTATAATCAATAATGGATGATAGCCATAATATTCTAATGCTGACGCTTCATCTGTTATGCTAATATTATTACTAACTATTTTTTTTAAACAGTTTCTTAACAAATTAATTCGAAATAATTGAGGAGTAAAAGCATGCCATAAATTTTTTCTATGTATTGTATAAAGTATTTTTTTTTGACTAGAATTACTATATTTTATAGTATCTGATACAGGTTTACCTAAAATTGCACCTACTGGATTTTTTTTAATAACAGATATTAATTTTTCTAAATCTTCATAAGTCAAACATGGACGAACAGCATCATGAATTATAACCCAATCTGCGTCTGTTTCTATTATTAATCCTGATAAAACTGAATTAATTCTTTTTTCGCCACCTATAACAGAAATAATACGAAAATCAGAAGATATAGATAATTGATGAAAATAACTATCTTTTTTATGTAAACTTACAATTATACGAATTATATTAGGATGTAATAGTAATGTTTTTAAAGTATATTCAAGAATAGTATAGTTTTTTATTTTTATATATTGTTTTGGCACGTTTGTCTGCATTCTACTTCCTATTCCTGCAGCTGGTACAATAGCTATAATTTTTGGTTGAAAAACATTAACCAAGATCATTTTATATCCTAAATAATACTAAAAAATTTTTTTGTTTAAAATGATTTGTTTGTATCATCATATTGTTTGTTACTTTGAATATGATTATTTAAATTTTCAATATCTTTCATAATTTGATTGTTACGGATATCAAGATCATCATTATTTTTTTTTTGTATTTTTACTTTTTTATATATCTTTATATAATCTAAAATACCGTTTTTTCCAAACCATAAAGAATATTGCAGCCAGATTAATAAACATAACAAAAACATTTTCAATGTTTTCATATTTTCTCTAATTTTATTAAAAATAGATATTTTAAAAATCAATATGTTTAATTTAAAAAAGATATTATTTTGATATTATATAACATATTAATTATTTTTTTTGAATTTTCTTCTAAAGAATTTGTTCCATCTATATGGATATCAGGTTTATCTGGAACTTCATACATAGATTGAACACCTGTAAAATCATATATCTCTCCAAGATGTGCTTTTTTATATAATTTTTTAGGATCCCGCTTTTCACAAATATGAATTGGAGTATCAATGAATATTTCTATAAAGTTTTTTTTTCCTAACATGTTACAAATCATTTCTCTTTGATCTCTATAAGGTGAAATTACTGATACTAATATTATCATGCCAGTATCTAGCATTAATTTAACTACTTCTCCAAGACGTCTAATATTTTCTTTTCGATCAACTATACTAAAACCTAAATCAGAACATAGTCCTGATCTGATATTGTCACCATCTAATAAATAAGTATAAATTCCATTTTTAAATAATATTTCTTCTAAAAAATTAGCAATAGTTGATTTTCCTGAACCTGATAATCCAGTAAACCATAATACTATTGATTTATGACCATTTTTTTTTTCACGTTTTGTTCGTGTAATAGAATATTTTTGCCAGAAAATATTTTTTTGAAAATTTTTATTCGTCATTATTAGATTCCTTTTATACACATAATTTAGATAACTTCCAATGTGGAAAATATTTTGAAATTAAGTCATGCAAATCTGATTCGAAATTATTTTTATTAGTTGATGATATTATTTGTTTTTCTTTTAGATTATTTTTAACCATTCCCGCTCCTACTGTAATATTTGTTAAAATATCAATAAAAATCATACTTCCTGTCATTCTATTATCAATATAACTATCAAAAAAAACAGCTTCATTAAATACAACTTTAATTTGACCAATACTATTTAAAGAAAGAGAAGTACTTTGTTTTTTTATTAAAGTATTAATATCTATTTTAAATAATATTTCTTTTATATAAACACGTACTTTCTTGCAAGATAACTTTACATCATATGATTGTCCTATTAATAATTTATTATTTGTCATCCAAACAACGTCGAGAATAGCTTCTTGAGAAGGTTTTAAACTAGAATTAATATTTACAAGAAAATCTCCTCGATTAATATCTATTTCATTTTTTAAAACAATTGTAATTGCTTGACCAACAGTCGCTTTTTTTAAATCTCCATCAAAAGTTACAATACGAGAAACATGTGAATTGATATTAGAAGGCAATATTTTAATAGGCTGTCCGATTTTAATTTCACCAGAAACTAACATTCCAGAATATCCACGAAAATTAGAATCAGGACGATTTACATATTGTATTGGAAATCTTATTTCTTTTGAATTAACATGATCTTGAATTTTAATTGTTTCTAAAATATTTAATAATGTATAACCATCATACCAAGGCATTAATTTTTTTTTAAAAACAATATTTTCACCAATTAAAGCAGATATAGGAATAAAAATAATATTTATATTATCAGGAAGTTTTTTTGAAAAAAGTAAAAAATTTTTTTTTATTTTTATAAATATTTCTTCTTTATAATCTACTAAATCCATTTTATTAACAGCAACGATTAAATATTTAATACCTAACAAAGTAGAAATAAAACTATGTCTATATGTTTGTTCGGACAATCCTTTTGTAGCATCTACTAATAAAATAGATAAATCACATGTTGATGCTCCTGTAACCATATTACGAGTATATTGTTTATGACCAGGAGTATCTGCAATAATAAATTTTCTTTTATAAGTTGAAAAATAACGATAAGCCACATCAATTGTAATGCCTTGTTCTCTTTCAGATTGAAGACCATCCACTATAAGTGCAAGATCAATTTTGTCTCCTTGTGTTCCATGACGTTTACTATCAATATATAAAGAAGATAATTGATCGTTATAAATTTGTTTAGTATCATGTAATAAACGACCAATTAATGTACTTTTTCCATCATCTACACTTCCACATGTTAAAAATTTTAATAAAGTTTTCTTTTGATTGATATCAAACCATTTTTGAAAATTATCTTTTATATTAATATTCATCTTGTATATTCATCCTATATATTAAAAATAACCTTGTCTTTTTTTAAGTTCCATAGAGCTTTTTTGATCATAGTCAATAGCTCTTCCAGTTCTTTCACTAGTTTTCACTGTAACAGTTTCTTTGATTATATCTTCAAGATTTGTAGCTTCTGATTCAATTGCGCTAGTTAAAGGCCAGCATCCTAATGTACGAAATCTAATCATTTTGTTTTTAATAACTTCATTAGAACGAATATTGATACGTTTATCATCAACCATAATTAATAATCCATCTCTTTCTAATACAGGACGAACAGCAGCAAAATAAAGAGGAACAATTTCAATTTTTTCTAAAAAAATATATTGCCAAATATCTAATTCAGTCCAATTAGAAAGGGGAAAAACACGAATATTTTCTCCTTTATTAATTTTTCCATTGTAATTCCACCATAATTCAGGACGTTGTTTTTTTGGATCCCATTGATGATATGAATCACGAAAAGAATAAATGCGTTCTTTTGATCTAGATTGTTCTTCATCTCGTCTAGCTCCACCAAAAGCTGCATCAAAATGATATTTATTTATAGCTTCTTTCAATCCTTCTGTTTTCATTATATCAGTATACTTACTTCCTCCATGCTGGAAAGGATTTAAATCTAATAATTTACCTTTTTCATTTAGATGAACTATTAATTCTATTTTGGAAGTATTAGCAATATAATCTCTAAACATATACATTTCTTTAAATTTCCATCCTGTGTCTATGTGAAGTAAAGGAAATGGAACTCTTCCAGGATAAAAAGATTTTTTTGCTAAATGCAACATTACTGATGAATCTTTTCCAATAGAATATAACATGACAGGATTTCGAAAATCTGCCATTACTTCTCTCATAATATAAATACTTTCTGACTCTAATTGACGTAAATAAGTAGTATTATTTTTAAACATTATTTGTCCTTGCATTAATTTTATTAATAAAAAGATGTAATCTTATAACATATGTTTTTCATTTTGAAACCATGATAATTTTTTATGCAAACTAACAACATCTCCGATAATCAATAAAGAAGGAGTTATAAAAGATTTAATTATTTTATCTATTTGATCTAAAGAACTAATAATTACTTTTTGATTAAAAGTTGTTCCTTGACTAATAATAGCGACAGGAGTTGATTTTAAACGACCAAAAAAAATCAATTTTTTAGAAATCTCTAATGCTTGTAAAGTCCCCATATATATTACTAAAGTATAAGAAGAATCAGATAAAATTGACCAATTATTTAAAAAACCATCATTAGATTTGTGACCTGTAATAAATATAACACCTTGAGAATATTTTCTATGTGTCAATGGTATTCCTGCATAAGCTGCAACTCCTATTCCAGAAGTAATGCCTGGAACAACTTGAAAATTAATACCAGCCTTTTTTATAGCTTCTATTTCTTCACCACCCCGTCCAAAAATAAAAGGATCTCCTCCTTTTAAACGTACGACTTTTTTCCCTTTTCGAGCTAATAATATTAATAATTGAATAATTTTATCTTGAGTTATTGTTTTAAAACCACAACGTTTTCCTACACAAATGCGTTTAGCATCACGACGAATTAAATCTAAAACATCTTGAGAGATTAAATAATCGTGTAAAACTACATCTGCTTCTTGCAGGATTTGTAATCCTCTTAAAGTTAGCAAACCGCTATCCCCAGGACCTGCTCCAACTAAAATAATTTCACCTATTAATATATTATTTGAATTGATATTTTTTTTTAAAATGCCAATAGCTTCTTTCTTCTTTCCATTAAGTATATGTTGCACAAAAATACTTTTAAATAATCTTTCCCAAAAATTTCGTCTTGCTATAGGATGAACAATTTTTTTTTTAACAATTACTCTCCATTTTCCTGCAAGTTTAGCAACATTACCTATTTTCATAGGTAGTATAGACTCTATTTTTTCTCTTAAAAAACGTAATAATACTGGAGCAGTACCTCCAGAAGAACAAGCTACAACTATAGGAGAACGATCAATAATAGAAGGAAAAATAAAAGAACATTTTGTTTTATCATCTACTGTATTTACGAATAAATAACGTTTATTGCATGATTTAAATATATACTTATTCAAGTTTTTATCATTAGTAGCTGCAATTACTAAAAATATTCTATTTAAATATGATAAATCAAATTCTTTTGCTATCCAGTTTACTTTTTTTTTATTAATAAGATATTTTATTTCTGAACTTACTTCTCTGGCAATAATATTAACTATAGCTTTTGCACGAAGCAGCAAAATAATTTTATTAAAAGCAACTTCTCCAGCACCAACAACTAAAATAGGTTTAGATTGTAAATCTAAAAAAAGAGGAAGATAATTCACAGTTGCCTTATTGTAAAATACAAGAATATTAATAGATTAAAACCATTCTAAATTTAAAAAGTGTCTATAATATATATACATAGAAAATTATAATAAATATTATTTAAAAAAATTTTAGTAATTATTAATATAATAACAATTTGTTTTATTTAATTAATAAAAAATTTATCTAAAACAATATGTATTTTTATTAGAAACTTTTAAGTTGATAAAATAGTGTATTATTAAAAATATAAATTATGCGTTTCATTATTTTAAATAAATATCTATAGTATAGTAAAAGATATAGTAAAAAAATAAATATTTTATTTAATAAGTCTATACAAAAAAAATTATTACAACTATTTTTAAAAAAATTAATTTTCATGTAAACCACATTCACGTTTTAAACCAAAAAAGCGAGTATCTTCTTCTAACATTCCGGGCATATGTTTTGTACTCATATGCACATCTCCTACAGAAGAATATCCTTTTTTAAATAAAGGATGAATGTCTAAATTATTTATTTTTAAATAATTATTTACTTGATTATTAGACCAATCTAGTATAGGTAATATTTTAAAAATGTTTTTTTTAATAGCAAGATACGGTAATGAATTACGACTTTTTGACTGTACGTGACGTAAACCAGAAAACCATGTTTTTGCTGATAACTTCTTTAAAGCATAATTCATGGGCTTTACTTTATTCATATTATTATAAAAATCGATACCCTTAATTCCTTGTTCCCATAACTTTCCATATCGTGCTTCTTGCCATGCTGGAGATATTTTTGATCTGAAAATTTTTAAATTAAGATTAAACTTTTTGGTTAATTTATCAATAAATTTATATGTTTCAGAAAATAAATAACCTGTGTCAATTAATACAACAGGAATATTTGGGTTTTGCTGTATTATAAGATGTAGTAACACAATTGATTGAATTCCAAAACTAGATGTTACAATATGGGTAATAGGTAAATTTTTTAATGCCCAAGAAATACGATCCTCTGCTGAATAATTTGCTATTAAAGCATTAGATTCATTCAAAATTTTTTCTTTTTCTTCAATATTTAATAAATTAAAATTTTTATTATTAAATATATACATAAAATCGTCTCCATACTAATTCCAAAAATCAAGAATAGGATTAATAATTTCTTTAACAATACCTTTTCTAATAACAAAATCTCCAAAATCTTCTTTTTCTTTTCTTTGAGTAGACCACAACTCAATTAAATGTTCTAAATGAGTAAATATTTCATTCTCAGTAATATTTTCTTTATAAATTTTTGGAATTCTACTGCCTATTCTATTTCCTCCTATATATAAATTATATCGACCTATAGATTTCCCAATTAAACCAATTTCAGCTAATAAAGATCGTCCGCAACCATTTGGACATCCAGAAATACGAAAAATTATCGTTTCGTTTTCTACATGATATTTTAACATGATATTTTCTAATTTAGTGATAAAAGAAGACAGAACACGTTCCGCTTCAGACATCGCCAAAGGACAAGTTGGAAAGGAAACACATGCCATTGCATATTTACGTAAATTAGTTATTTTATTTATTAATCCATAAGATAAAGCGATTTTTTCTATTTTACTTTTATTTTTTTCAGATACTTCAGAAACAATTATATTTTGATTAGAAGTTAATCTGAAATTACCTTCATGAATTTTTGCTATTTTTGATAATCCAGATTTTAACAATTGATTATTATTATCATATATACGTCCATTAGGAATAAATAATGTTAGATTCCAATTATTATTAATATCTTTAATCCAACCAAATCTATCGCCTCTACTTATAAAATTATAAGTACGAATTGGTTCAAGATTTACATTTGATCGTTTTTCTACTTCTCTTTTAAAAGCACTTAAACTAAAGTTATGTATAGTATATCTAGTTTTTGCATTAGAGCGATCAGTACGATTACCCCAATCTCTTTGTGTGGTAACTATAGCTTTGGCTACAGATAAAGTGTCTTTTATAGAAATATAACCTATTTCTCTAGCAAGAAAAGGCCATGTGTTTTTGTTTCCATGAATAAAAGATAAACCTCCTCCTATTAAAACGTTAAAACCAATAATTTTTTTATTTTTAGTAATAGCAATAAAATTCATATCATTTGCATACAAATCTACATCATTGTAAGGTGGAACTACTACTGTTGTTTTGAATTTTCTTGGTAAATAAGTTTTTCCTAAAATTGGTTCTTTATCTGTTGTAGCAATTTTTTTTTGATCAAGCCAAATTTCTGCGTAAGCTTTAGTTTGAGGTAATAAAAAATTTGAAATTTTTTTAGCCCATTCATAAGCTTCCTGATGAATTAAAGATTCCATAGGATTAGAAGTACAAAGAACGTTTCTATTTACATCATTAGCAGTCCCTAATGAATCTAATTCTATATCTTGTAACATTTTATGTGCATCTTTTAATTTTTTCTTTAAAATACCATGAAATTGAAAAGTTTGACGATTCGTCAGTCTAATCGTGCCATATAATGTGTATTGACTAGCAAAATTGTCAATTTTTAACCATTTTTTTGCTTTAATAATTCCACCTGGTAATCGGCAACGCAACATCATAGCATAACGTGGTTCCAATTTTTGTTCATTACGTTCTAATCTTAAATCACGATCGTCTTGCTGATACATGCCATGAAATCGAATTAATGAAAAATTATCTCCACTAAAACCATTAGTTATTTCATTTTTTAAATCATCAATAATTGTACCTCTAAGATAATTACTATTATATTTAATACGTTCTGCATCAGTCATTGTTTTTTCTAAAACTATTTTTGAATTATTTTTTTTCATTAATATACATCTCTTTTATAACGTTGATTTAAACGTAAATTATTTAAATATTCATCAGAATCTTCAAGATTCATTCCACCATGAATACTAATGATATCTAATAATGCTTTTTCAACATCTTTTGCCATTTTAGAAGCGTTTCCACAAACATAAATTGCAGCTCCTTCTTCTATCCAAGACCATATTTCCTTACCATTTTCTCTAATTTTATGTTGTATATATATTTTATAGTCTTGATCTTGAGACCAAGCTAAGCTCATTTTAGTAAGAAGTCCTTTCTTTATGTATTGTTGCCATTCTATTTGATATAAAAAATCTTCAGTAAAAGTAGGATTTCCAAAAAAAATCCAATTTTTTCCATTAGATCCATCATTATCTCGTTGCTGCATGAAAGCACGAAATGGAGCAATTCCTGTTCCTGAACCAATCATTATAATTGAAGTTTTTTTATTGTTAGGTAATCGAAAACGCTCATTAGGTTCAATAAAACATTTAATTGTATCATCAGATTTTAAATATTGAGAAAGATAACCAGATGCTCCTCCTAAATGGCAATAATTAGAAATAATTTTTTTAACAACTCCAACTGTAATATGAATTTCATTATCAATTTCAGCTTGAGATGAAGAAATAGAATATAATCTTGGAGTTAACGGACGTAGAAAACTAATTAATTGTCCAGAAGATATTTTTGATGGAAAATTATTAATCATATTAATTAAAGGAGTTTTAGTAGCATAATTTTGTAAATTTATATCATTATTTATAATGTCATTTAAAAATTTATTTTTTGCAAAATTAGCATAATTTTTTACAATACTTTTAGTATTAGTAGTTAATTCAAAATTATTTATTAAAGCATTGATAATAGTTGTAGTTTTATTTTTAATTTTAATAATATCAGAGGTGTTAATAGAAAGTGATTTAAGTATATTTTTAACTAAGTTAATATCATTTTTATACCAAACTCCAAGTGCATCTCCAGGTTTATAATTAATATTTAAATTACTAATATCAATCTCAATATGATGTACATCTTTTTTAGAATATCGACCAGTTATTTTTTGATTTGTTAAAATAGTAGCTTTAGCAGGATTTATTTTCGTATAATTAGATTTTACAATTGTAGATGATTCTTCTTTATTAGATATTGAAGATTTAGAAGTTAAATTTTTATTATTAATAGAAATTAATAATTCTTCAGACCATTTATTGTACATTTCTTCATATTCAATATCAGCATCACGTCGATCTAATAAAGAATGAGCACCTAATTCTTCGAATCTTTTATCAAAAATTTTTCCTGCATGACAAAATAAATTATAAGATGTATCTCCCAATCCAAAAATACTATAATATAAATTATTTAATTTTGGAGCTTTATTAGACATTATAAATTTATGAAAAGATAATGCCTCTTCTGGAGGTTCTCCTTCTCCTTGAGTAGAAATAATTAAAATTAATATTTTTTCATCTTTTATTTTTTTAAATTTATAATCACAAGCATTAATTAAACGAACGATTTTATTATTTTTTTTTAAATATTCATAAAGACGTTGAGATAATAACTTAGCATTTCCAGTTTGAGAAGCAGAAATAATAGTTATAATTTGATCTTGATTATCAATTAAATTATTTTTATTAGATAACAAATCAGAATCATGATTAGCAATGTTCCAAAAATAACCTGATAACCAAGCAAATTGAATATTAGAGCAAGTTTTTTCGAGTTTTTTTAAATAATTTAACTGTTCTGAATTTAAAGGAAGTACCAAATCAAGCATATTCTTATTTTTCATTATACTAGAAATCCAAATTTTATTATATTAAATACTAAATATTTTTAATTACATATAATTTATTTTTTTAAAAAAACTTTTCAACATACTAGAAAATTATATTTTTTCTAGATCTATTAATTTTTCTTTTGCATTTTTTATAATAATGTTAGGCAATCCAGATAATGCAGCAACTGATATACCATAACTTTTTTTTGAAATACCAGGTTTAATTTTATATAAAAAAGCTATTTGAGAATCTTTTTCAACTGCAGTAAAATGAAAATTTTTTACAAATTTTTCCATAAATTCTAATTTTGTTAACTCAAGAAAATGAGTAGATAGTAACGTCATTGATTTATTTTGATTAATTAAATATTGTGAACATGACCAAGCTAAAGCAAGTCCTTCATTAGAAGAAGTGCCTCTTCCTAATTCATCAACTAAAACTAAACTATTAGATGTTGCATTATGAAGAATATTAGATATTTCAGTCATTTCCATCATAAATGTTGAATATCCATTACTCAAATCATCTGAAGCACCAATTCTCGTAAAAATTTTATCAATTAAACCAATAGATGCATTTTTTGCAGGCACAAAACTTCCTATCCATGCCATTATGGTGATAAGAGCAACTTGACGCATATAAGTGCTTTTTCCACCCATATTTGGACCTGTTATGATAATCATTCTCTGATTTTTTGATAGATTTATAGAATTAGTTATAAAAGGTGTTTTTAAACATTGTTCTATAACTGGATGACGAGCATCTAATAAAGAAATTTCACATTTTTTAGTCATCATAGGCTGTGTATAGTTTAAAGATACGGCGCGTTCAGATAAATTTACTAATACATCTAATTCTGATAATGCTGAAGCACTATTTTGTAATTTTCCTAAAAAAGGCTCAACAATATTAAAAATTTCTTCATATAATTTTTTTTCTAAGAATAAAGACTGAATTTCTGATTTAAATACTTTTTCTTGGTATTCTTTTAACCAAGATATAGTATAACGTACTGTATTTTTTAAAGTTTGTACTTTAATATAATTTTTTGGAATTAAATGAACATGACGTTTACTTACTTGAATATAATAACCAAGAATTTTATTAAATTTAATTTTAAACGATTCAATCATTAACTTTTTCTTTTCTTGTTGTTCAAAATTATTAATATATTCTTGAGAAT
Organism: Buchnera aphidicola (Artemisaphis artemisicola); assembly: GCF_005082365.1. Classification (NCBI taxonomy): domain Bacteria; kingdom Pseudomonadati; phylum Pseudomonadota; class Gammaproteobacteria; order Enterobacterales; family Erwiniaceae; genus Buchnera; species Buchnera aphidicola. The sequence continues at coordinate 463,800 of NZ_CP034900.1, forward strand.
TAATTTTAATTAAACGCAATTCATCAAGCTGAGTATTATAATTTGATGCTATTACACCTCCATCTCGAATACATGCAGATGGATTTGAAGAGATAGATTTATTTAACAACAATAGAATTTCTTTAAAATAACCAATAGATAATCGTATTTTTTTAATATGTAGAAAGTTTATTTTTTTTAAAATTACATGTAAATCAGGTAAAATTTTTAGTGTAGAACGCATTCGTATTAAATCATGAGGAGAAGCAGTACGTAAAGCAATTCGAGAATAAATTCTTTCTAAATCATTAACTTGACGAAGAATAGGTTGTAATTTTTTATAAAAAAGCTGAAGATATCTAACGCTTTCATGACGATTTTTAACTATATTAAAATCTTTTAATGGAGAATGCAGCCATCGATTCAACAATCTATAACCCATCGATGTAACTGTTTTGTTTAATATTGAAGATAGAGTATTTTTTTTTTCTCCTATAATATTCTTAGTAATTTCAAGAGTTTTACGTGTACTAGGATTCATTGAAATATTATCTTCTATATAATTATATTTTAATTTTCGAATATTAAGTAATAAAGTCATATGCATTAACTTAACATATTGAAGTAAACAACCAGCTGGACGTATGACAAAATTATCTTTTTCTATACCAAATCCATTTAAACTATGAGTTTTAAATTGTGAAATAAGTAACTTGTAAGATGTTTCTAAATCAAAATCTAATAATGGACGTTTATGAAGACATTTTCTTTTTTCAATTAAAGATATATCAAAAAAATTTTCTGGATAAAGTATTTCTTTCGGATTAATACGCTCAATTTCTGATAATAAAGAACTAGAATTGCAATGTTTAGAAACTCCAAAAAAACCTAATGAAAGATCTAAAATAGCAATTCCAAACTCATTTTTTTCTTTCCAAATAGAACATATAAAACTATCTTCATTATCTTCAAGAAACGCTTCATCTATAACAGTTCCAGGAGTTATTACACGTACTACTTTACGAGAAATTAATTTATTTTTAGAACACGTTTCAGTCATTTGATTACAGATTGCAATAGATTCTCCTAATTTTACAAGTTTTGATAAATAATATTCTGCTCGATGACATGGTACACCAGCCATTGGCACTATCTTATTATTTGAAAATCCTTTTTTTGTTAAAGTAATCTTTAATAGTTCGGAAACATATTCAGCATCTTGATAAAACAATTCATAAAAATCACCTATTTGATAAAATAGTAACGTATTAGGATATTTTAATTTTAAAGATAAATATTGCTTTATTATTGGAGTATGATTGTTCAAATTATTAGTAATATTTATTTTTTTTTGCATAATATCAAATCTATTTGTCTCTTTTAATTAAAATAATTGTTTTTAAGATGTAAAAAATATTGATATAGTATTTTATATATATATATTATAATGTTTAAATATTAATTTTAGTGTTTTTTAATAACTTATCATATATGAAACTAGACGATTAAAATGAATAAAATATTAATTATATTATGCAGTATTTTTTTTTCTTATAATATACTTGCCAATGAATCTAATAATCAAGAATATCTTATAAAAGATAAAAGTATACATAATGTTCCAAAGGTTATGGATTTTTTTTCGTTTTTTTGTCCTTATTGTTATGAATTTAAAAAAAATTATAATATTAAAAATTTAATAAAAAATAATATTAATAAAAATATCAATATTCAAACATATCATGTTGATTTTTTAGGAGGGAAATTAAGTAAAATTTTAACAAAATCTTGGATAATAGCAGAGCAAATCGGAATTGAAGAAAAAATTATTATTCCTATTTTTAAAGGAATTCAAGAAACTCATACCATTAATAATATAAATAATATAAAAAAAATATTTAAACAAGAAGGAAAGGTAAATAAAAAAACATTTAATCGTTTTTGGAATAGTTTAACAATAAAAGTATTAGTTCAAAAAAAAAATAAAGATGTTAAAAAATCTCATTTAAATCATGTTCCAACTATGATTATTAATGGAAAATATATTATTAATTACTCAACAATAGAAAATTCTTTTAAAGATCATTTTGCTGAAAAATGTGTTAAATTAATTAGATTTTTAATTCATAAAAAATAACATAATGACAATTTAAAAAAATATAAATTAATATATTTTATTTTTTATAAGATATAATTGATACTATTTTGGCACGCCTAAAAATTTTAATTTAGATTTAATTAATTTATTGAAAAATTACCAGTATAATAAAGAAAATCATGTATCATATAAAAAATCCTATTATAATAATTGACGGAAGTTTATACTTATATTCATCTTATTATGGTTTTAGCAATGTTAAAAATTTTTTAGGTGAACCATCTGGCGCAATATATGGTATATTGAATATTATCAATAACATTCTAATTAAATATAAAGATTTAAAAAAAATTATTATAATATTTGATTCTTCTAAAAAAACATTTAGAACAAAATTATTTAAAGAATATAAAAAAAATAGACCATCAATGCCTCTTGAATTGTTTGTGCAAATTAAGCCGCTTTTTGAAATACTTAAAAAAATTGGTATTCAAGTATTTAAAATACCTGGAATCGAGGCAGATGATATTATTGGAAGTTTAGCATTTCAATTAGAAAAAAAAGGAGAAACAGTACTAATTATTAGTCATGATAAAGATATGCAACAACTTGTAACAAAAAATATTAACATATTAAATAAAAAAAATAATACTATTATTACTCCTGAAATAATAAAAAAAAAATATGGAATAAAACCTATAGAATTTATTGATTTTTTAGCTTTGATAGGAGATATTTCTGATAATATTCCTGGTGTTCCTAAAGTCGGTATAAAAACTGCATTATCTTTATTAAATAGCTTTTCTAATCTTAACAATATTTATGATAATATTGAAAAAATACCATTTTTACCTATACGCAATGCTAAAAATATTACAATTCAACTTAAAAAAAACAAGGAAATAGCTTTTCTTTCATATCAATTAGCAACTATAAAATTAGATATTCCGATTAATATAACATCAAATCAAATTTTTTCAAAAAAAGATTGCATAAAAAATTTATTAAACTTTTTAAAAAATTATTTTTTAAGAAATTAATACAATTTTAGAAAAAATTTCTTTCATAAAATTTTTTTTTATTATTCTTTTCATCATCAACTATTGTTATTGTTTATTTTTTATAATAGATAAAATTAATTATTTAAAATAGTATATTGATTATACCAATTATTTAATTGAAATTTTAATTTTTTAATGCCAATCTTTTTAAAAGATGAAAACAATTCTATTTCAAAAGAATTTAATAAAAATTGTAATTCCTTAAATGCTTTATTAAATTGTATTTTTTGTTGATATTTTTTCAATTTATCACATTTATTTAACAAAACTAATATAGAAGTATTTCTCTTTTTAGCTATATCAATGATTATATAATCAAGTTTTTTAAAAGGATATCTAATATCCATTAAAAATACAAAACCTTTAATTTGATTTCTTTTTTTTAAATAATCATATGTATTTTTTTGCCATTTTTCTCTTATTAATAAAGGTGCATTTGCATAACCGTATCCTGGAAGATCAACTATTCTAAAATTTGGAACTATTTCAAAAAAATTAATTAGTTGCGTTCGACCAGGAGTTTTACTAGAACGTGATATTTTTTTTTGTTTCGTCAACGTATTAATAACAGTAGATTTACCTGAATTAGAATAACCAATAAATGCAATTTCAATGCCATATTGAATGTCTATATCACTGATATTTACATAACTTTTTAAAAAACTTGTTTTTTTATAATCTAATAATTTCAATGTTTAATCCTGGCTACTAAAATTTCAAAAAATTTATTTTTTTATAAAAAATTTCTAATATAAATTTATTTATCTAAATTTTATAAATTTAAAATTATATTTATATAGTTAAATAAAATAATTTTTGTAAAGTTTTTTATATCTTACTGTAAGATATTATAATCCTCAATAATTAATCTTATCTTGTAATTCTATCTTAAACCAGTCTAAAGTACATCTTTTTGTTCGTGAATATTATTTGAAAAGGAAAAAAAATGCATCATAATATAAGAAATATTGCTATTATAGCGCATGTTGATCATGGAAAAACTACATTACTTGATAAACTATTACAACAATCAGGAACTTTTGAAGAACATGAAGAAAAAACTGAAAGAATTATGGATTCTAACGATTTAGAAAAAGAACGAGGTATTACAATTTTATCTAAAAATACTTCTATAAATTGGAATCAATACAAAATAAACATAGTAGATACTCCTGGACATGCTGATTTTGGTGGTGAAGTAGAACGAGTAATGTCTATGGTAGATTCTGTGTTATTAGTAGTAGATGCATTGGATGGACCAATGCCACAAACACGATTTGTAACTAAAAAAGCATTCAAATATGGTTTGAATCCAATTGTTGTTATTAATAAAATTGATAGAATCAATTCTCGTCCTGATTGGGTAGTAGATCAGATATTTGATCTTTTTGTTAATCTTGATGCAAACGATCAACAACTAGATTTTCCTATTATTTATACTTCCGCTGTTCTTGGAACTTCAGGAATAGATTATCGTAAAATGAAAAATAATATGATTCCATTATATGAATCTATTATTAAATATGTTCCTGCTCCTCATGTAGATCCAAATCAAAAATTTCAAATGCAAATTTCACAACTAGATTATAATAATTATTTAGGAGTAATAGGTATAGGTCGTATTAAACAAGGATCTATAAAAACAAATGATACAGTAACTATCATTAATAGTTCAGGAAATACTCGAAATGGAAAAGTTAATAAAATTTTAAGTTACTCTGGAATAAAAAGAATAGAAATTCATCATGGAAAAGCAGGAGATATTATTGCTATTACAGGTCTTAATAAGTTAAATATTTCTGATACAATTTGTCATCCAGACAATTTAAAACCTCTTCCAATATTAAAAATAGACGAACCTACAGTAAGCATGTTTTTTTCAGTTAATACTTCTCCTTTCTCAGGAAAAGAAGGGAAATTTATAACATCTCGTCAAATATGGGAAAGATTAAAAAAAGAAATTATTCACAATGTTGCATTACAAATAAAAGAAACACAAGATATCAATGTTTTTTCTGTATCCGGACGTGGTGAATTGCATCTATCTATATTGATTGAAAATATGCGTCGTGAAGGTTTTGAATTAGAAGTATCTCGTCCTAAAATAATTTTTCGTGAAAATACAAAAGGAGTACAACAAGAACCTTTTGAAAATGTAATTTTAGATATCGAAGAAAAGCATCAAGGAAATATTATGCAATTTATAGGAATCAGAAAGGGTGAATTACAAAACTTAATTATAGATTCCAAAGGAAGAGTGCGTTTAGAATATATCATATCTAGTAGAGCGTTAATTGGTTTTCGTACTGAGTTTATGAGTCTTACTTCTGGAACAGGACTTTTTTACTCATCTTTCAGTCATTATGATACTGTTCAAAATAGTAATATCGGACAAAGAAAAAATGGAGTTTTAATATCTAATAGTACAGGTATGGCAGTTGGTTTTTCTTTATTTAATTTACAAGAAAGAGGAAAATTATTTATAGGACACAGTGCTCAAGTATATGAAGGACAAATAATAGGCGTACATAATCGTACAAATGACTTAACAGTTAATTGTCTAACAGGAAAAAAACTAACTAATATGAGAGCATCTGGAACTGATGAGGCAATAGTTTTAACGACTCCTATTAATTTGACACTAGAAGAAGCACTAGGATTCATTAACGATGATGAACTTGTAGAAGTGACTCCTAACTCAATACGTTTAAGAAAACGTTATTTAAAAGAAAATGAAAGAAAAAGAGCCAATCGCAATAAATTATAAAAAAATTAAATTAAAAATAAATTTTTAATGTTTAATTTGATTAATTATATAATTCTATTTATGCAATAGAATTATATAAAAAAAAATTTTTAAAAAAATTAACGTTTTAATAAATTAGAAATTAATGTGTTATATTTGTTTCTTTGTTGCAATAAACATAAATGTTCTGCATTAATAATCGTTTTTAAATCATTAACTGCTTGTTTAAAATTGTCATTAATAACAATATAATCATATTCTGAATAATGTTCCATTTCATCTACTGCTTTTTCCATTCTTTTAGCAATAACTATATCACTATCTTGACCTCTTTCTCTTAATCTTTTATAAAGTATATCTTTAGATGGAGGAAGTAAAAAAATACTTTTTGATTCTGGCATTTTATATCTTATTTGCTGAGCTCCCTGCCAATCAATATCAAGAAATACATCAGTTCCAGAAACTAGCATATCTTCAATATACTGACGCGAAGTTCCATAATAATTACTAAAAACTTTTGCGTATTCTAAAAAAGATTCCTGTTTAATCATAATTTGAAATTCTTTTTTTGATATAAAATAATAATGTTTTCCATGTAATTCACCAGGTCTTATGATTCTCGTAGTATGAGAAATAGATACTTGAATGTTATACAAAGTAGTTTTAGATTTTAACAATCCTTGAATTAAACTCGATTTTCCTGTTCCACTTGGAGCAGAAATAATAAAAAGAATACCTTGAGACATGATGTTTTAAAAAAAGTTTTAAATAAAATTTTATAAAAAATATTTTTTTTAAATAAATAGGTTTATTACTAATAAAATTTTATTTTATAAAATTATCTATTTTTTATCAAAAAAATATTTTGAAATCCCTGTATTCTAAATAAATTGTTTGCATTTACAGGTTTATATAACACTGCTTGTATATAAGTATCTCTATTTTTAATATGGACAAAAGATAGTACAATTCCAATTATACACCATTTATTTTCTATTTGAATTTCAATAAAAGAACCTATTTCAAGAAATAAGATACCTTTTCCAATTAAAGAACACAAAAACCGCTTATTTAAATTTTTAAAAAATATTTGTGCTATCATTTCTTGTCCATAATAGCAACCTTTATCAAAACTAATACCTTTAAGCTTATCTAAATTAATTGCTTGTGGAGTAAATTTTTGAGCAGATTCTTTATCAATAATAGGAAAGCCAGATTCTATCTCTAATGACAACCACTGTTTACTTTTATTAAAAAAAATATTTTTATTAATTTCTTTTTTTAAAAATAAAAATTCTGATAATGTTAAAATCAATAAAAACCGTTCTTTTGGTTCTGAATACCATAGTATGGTTTTATTTTTTTCATAAACTATCGAACAATTTTTATTTGGTATTTTAATAAAAAATTTTAATAAAAAATTTCTAGCATCTAATCCTGCTAATCCTATCAAAACAATATCATTTAGTTCAGTAATTCGTACGTTTTCAAAAATAGAATACTTTTTTAATTCTGTTATTTGAATTTTAGAAATGCTTTTTCTCTGAATATAAGCATAACCTTTCTGATATTGAAATAAACGCATTGTACTCCAAACTTTTCCATTTAAATTACAATGTGCGCATAATGCATGATGTTTTTTAGATAATAAATTTATATTAATAGTTAATTGATTTTGAAGATATTTTTTACTATCAGAACCTCTAACATAAACCAAAGACCATTGATCAAGCAATATCATTGTTAATGATAATTCACTTGAAGGATAAATTATATTTTGTAAAGATATAAATGATGACATTTCTTGTTTCCTAAAATACATGTAAAATAACTATATCAAATTAAAAAAATACACCTGTATAATTTAGAATATATAAAATTTTTTTATATTTAAATATAAACATGTTTTAAAATTTATATTTTACTAATAATTTACTTTTTACTAAATAGAAGAATTTAAAAACTATGCTAGAAATAAATACAATTACTAAAAATATTGAAAATTTTAATAAGCGCATAAAAGACCTTAAGAGGTATCTTTGACTATAATCAAAAAAAAATTCGACTCCAAGAAATTAATTTAGAATTATTATCACTTGTAGCATGGAAAAAAAAAACATCTATAAAGAAATTGAATCAAGAAAAATATTTGATCAATTCAATAATTAAGAACATTAACTATATAGAAAAAAAAATCAAGGAAGTGATTATTTTTTTAGAATTAGCAATAGAAACAAAAGATCATATAGTTTTAAAAGATACTTTTATAGAATCTCAAAAAATAGAAAAAAAAATAAAAAAACTTGAATTTTATCGTATGTTTTCAAAAAAAAATGATATCTGTAATTGTTATCTTGATATACAATCTGGATCAGGAGGAACAGAAGCTCAAGATTGGTCTAAAATACTACTTAGAATGTATTTAAAATGGGCTGATAAAAAAAAATTTCAAACAGAAATAATTCATGAATCTATTGGAGAAATAGTTGGAATTAAATCATCTACTGTTAAAATATCTGGACAATATGCTTTTGGATGGTTGAGAACAGAAACAGGTGTACATCGTTTAATTCGAAAAAGTCCTTTTGATTCCGGGAAACGACGTCATACTTCATTTAGTTCTGTTTTTATATATCCAGACATAGATGATAAAATTTACATTAATATAAATTCTTCTGATCTAAGAATTGATGTTTATAGATCCTCAGGAGCTGGAGGTCAACATGTCAATCGAACTGAGTCAGCTGTTCGTATTACTCATTTGCCAACAAGTACTGTTACTCAATGCCAAAGTAATCGTTCTCAACATAAAAACAAAGAACAAGCAATGAAACAAATGAAATCAAAACTATATGAAATACAAAATAGAAAAAAACAAAAAGAAAAACAAAAATTAGAAAAAAATAAATCTAATATTACTTGGGGCAATCAAATACGTTCATATATATTAGATAATTCAAAAATAAAAGATCTTCGTACTGGTATTGAAAAAAATCATATTCAATCAGTTTTAGATGGTGATTTAGACGATTTTATTGAACAAAGTTTAATAATGGGATTATAAGGAATTATAATGTTAGAAATAATAAAAAAAAATAATAATCTTGTTAATAATGAAACTAAAAGAAGAGAAAAAAAACTTTGCAATATGAAAGCAACAGGATTTTCTTTTCCGAATACTTTTAAAAAAACTACTACTACAAAAAAAATTTACAATACATATAAAATGAAAAATAGAGATGAACTTCTTTCTTTAAATATTGAAATTTCTATTGCTGGTAGAATGATACAAAGACGAATTATGGGTAAAGCTTCTTTTTTTACACTTCAAGACATAGAAGGAATGATACAAATATATATACAAGAAAAAAAAATAACATCTGAACTTTATCATAATAATTTTAAAAAATGGGATCTTGGAGACATTATCGGTGTTATAGGAATATTGTTTAAAACTAAAACAGGCGAATTATCTATCTATTGTAATAAGATAGAAATACTAAATAAATCATTAAAACCCTTACCAGATAAATTTCATGGACTTTCTAACCAAGAAATACGTTATCGAAAACGCTATCTAGACTTGATAAGTAACAATAAATTATATGAAATATTTAAAACTCGTTCTAATATTATTATGGCAATTCGAAATTTTATGGTGAAACATAATTTCTTAGAAGTAGAAACACCGATGTTACAAAATACTCCTGGAGGAGCAAGCGCCCGTCCTTTTATTACATATCATAATGAAATTAAATCGCAAATGTATTTAAGAATAGCACCAGAATTATATTTAAAAAAATTAATTGTTGGTGGTTTTGAACGTATTTTTGAACTTAATAGAAATTTTCGTAATGAAGGCATTTCTACTCGTCATAATCCAGAATTTACTATGATGGAAGCATATATTGCATATGCTGACTATAAAGACATGATGAATTTGATAGAAAATATTTTTAAAAACATTACAGTATTTCTTTTCAAAAACAGCCAAATTAAATATCAAAAATATAATTTTGACTTTAGTAAAAAATTTAAAAGATTAACTATGAAAAATGCCATTCTTCAATTCAATTCAACCATTCAACTATCTGATTTAGATAATCTTGATAAAATAAAAAATTTTGCTAATTCTATAGGCATAGAAATAAAAAAACATTGGGGACATGGAAAAATAGAAACTGAAATTTTTGAAAAAACAGTAGAAAAAAATTTAATTCAACCCACATTTATAACTCAATATCCAGTAGAAGTATCTCCTCTAGCAAAACGCAATGATATCAATTCAAAAATCACTGATAGATTTGAATTATTTATTGCTGGATATGAAATAGCAAATGGATTTTCAGAATTAAATGACGTTGAAGATCAAAAAATTAGATTTTTAAATCAAATAAAAATGGAAAAAAAATCAGATAATAAAAACATATTTTATAATCAAGATTATATAGAAGCATTAAAATATGGTTTACCACCAACTGCAGGACTAGGAATAGGAATTGATCGTTTAATTATGATATTAACAAATCAAATTAGCATTCGTGATGTAATTTTATTTCCAACACTCCGACCATGTAATAAACAACTATAATAAAAAATTAAACTTTCTCTTTAAAAATATTCTTCTAAAAAATAACAGGAAAAAAAATGCCACAAGATTTAAATGATCTTAAAAATAATTTTAATATAAATAATATTAAAAAATTAATTAAAAAATATTCTTCTCCTTTTTGGATTTATGATGCTGATACCATTTATAAAAAAATAAAATTATTAAAACAATTTGATGTGATTAGATTCGCTCAGAAATCTTGTTCTAATATTAATATATTGCGTTTAATGAAAAATAAAAATATAAAAATAGATGCAGTTTCATTAGGTGAAATAGAAAGAGCTTTATTATCTGGATTTCAACCAAATACAAATGAAATAATTTTTACTGCAGATATTTTAGATCAAGAAACTTTATTTAAAGTAGTAGATTATAAAATACCAGTTAATGCTGGATCATTAGATATGTTAAAACAATTAGGAAAGATATCTCCAGGTCATCATGTCTGGATAAGAATCAATCCAGGATTTGGATATGGACATAGCAAAAAAACAAATACTGGAGGAGAAAATAGTAAACATGGAATTTGGGATCCTGAACTAGCTATACCAATTATAAAAAAATACAAATTAAAACTAGTAGGTCTACATATGCACATAGGTTCAGGAGTAAATTATATACACCTAAAAAAAGTTTGTCAATCTATGATGAAATATGCGTTTAAATTAAATCAAGAAATATCTTCTATTTCTGCTGGCGGAGGCTTGCCAGTACCTTATACATTCACTGAAAAACCGATTGATATAAAAAAATACTTTAATTTGTGGAATGAAGCAAGAAAAAAAATATCTCAATTTTTAGGAAAAAAAATTGAATTAGAAATTGAACCTGGTAGATTTTTAGTTGCAGAATCAGGTATTTTAATTTCAAAAGTATGGGCTACAAAAAAAACAGGTAATAAAACTTTTATTTTAATAGACGCAGGATTTAACGATTTAATGAGACCGACTATGTATGGAAGCTATCATCATATATCAGTTATTCCTGGAGATAATAGAATAATTAATGAACAAGAAATGACTGATACTGTTGTTGCAGGTCCTTTATGTGAATCAGGAGACATTTTTACACAAGAAGAAGGAGGAACTCTTCAAATTAGAAAATTACCAATTATAAAAATAGGAGATTATTTAATTTTTCATGATACAGGAGCTTACGGAGCTTCAATGTCATCTAATTATAATACTAGACCACTTATTCCAGAAATATTAATAAAAAATAACAATTCTTTTATAATTCGAAGACGTCAAACAATACAAGAAATATTACAATTAGAACTATAATTTTCTAAAAAAATATTATAAAAATTTATAAGAAGGATACCATTTAATATATATGTATATTTTTTTTCCTCATTTAAATCCTATTATTTTTTCTATTGGTCCTATCTCTGCGCATTGGTATGGATTTATGTATTTTATCAGTTTTTTATTTGCTATTTGGTATGGAAAAAAAAGTAATTTTAATAATCAAAAACCATGGTTAAAAAAAAAAATAAACACGTTATTGTACGCTATTTTTTTAGGATCGTGTATCGGAGGCAGAATCGGATATATAATTTTTTATAATTTTAAATATTTCTCTGAAAATATATTACACATATTCTATATATGGAAAGGCGGTATGTCGTTTCATGGAGGATTAATAGGTGCTATCATTACTATGATATACTTTTCATTAAAATATAAAAAAAAAATATTAGAAATATCTGACTTTATAACTCCTTTAGTTCCTTTTGGATTAGGTGCTGGTAGATTAGGAAATTTTATCAACAGCGAACTATGGGGACGCATTGCTCCAAATTTTTCATATGCAATGATCTTTCCTAATTCACAATATCAAGATTTAAAAGCAATAAAAAAATGTCCAGAATTGAAATTATTGTTTGAAAAATATGGAGCATTACCAAGACATCCTTCTCAGTTATACGAATTTTTTTTCGAAGGATTTATTTTATTTTTCATTATTTATTTTTTTCAAAGAAAAAATAGACCAATAGGCAGTATCAGCGGAATATTTTTAATATTTTATGGTATATTTAGAACAATTCTAGAATATTTTAGAGAACCAGATCCTCAATTAGGATTGTTTAACAATATAATAACTATGGGTCAAATACTATCAATTCCAATGATTGTTATTGGATTTATTATTATGTTTAAAGCTTATTATAAATAATTAGATTACTAAGAAAAAATGAAACAATATCTCAAATTAATGAAAAAAATAATTAAAATTGGAAATAAAAAAAAAGATCGCACGGGGACAGGAACTTTATCTATTTTTGGTCACAATATGAAATTTAATTTACAAAAAGGCTTTCCGCTTCTTACGACAAAAAAATGTCATCTTCCTTCTATTATTTATGAACTTTTATGGTTTTTAAAAGGGGATACTAATGTTAAATATTTAAAAGAAAATAAAGTATCTATTTGGAATAATTGGGCTGATGAATCTGGCGATGTTGGTCCAATTTATGGTAAACAGTGGAGAAGTTGGAATACACCAAAAGGTCATACTATCGATCAAATACAAAATACATTAATACAGTTAAAAAAAAATCCTGATTCACGTAGAATTATAGTTTCTAGTTGGAATGTTGCTGAAATAGATCAAATGAAATTACCTCCTTGTCATATACTTTTTCAATTCTATGTTCATAATAAAAAATTAAGCTGTCAACTTTATCAACGTTCTTGTGATGTATTTTTAGGATTACCTTTCAATATAGCTAGTTATTCAATGCTCATTAATATGATTGCTCAACAATGCGATTTAAAAGTTGGAGAATTTTTATGGACTGGTGGTGATGTTCACCTCTATAATAATCATATTGAATTAGCAAAAAAACAAATTTTAAGAACTCCTAGACCACTTCCGAAATTAATAATTCAAAAATCTCAATCATTATTTAAATATTCTTTTGAAGACTTCAAAATTTTTGGATATAACCCTTATCCTTCAATTAAAGGAAAAATATCTATATAATATTTTAACAAATACATGAAATCTAATATTTTATACATTAATTAGGAATATTCTTTATATATATGAAATTTATATACATAAAAACTTGGGGTTGTCAAATGAATGAATATGATTCATCTATGATGATCTCATTATTGCAAAAAAACAATAAATATAAACTCACTAAATTTGCAGAAAATGCTGACATTTTAATATTAAACACTTGTTCTATAAGAGAAAAAGCTCAAGAAAAAGTTTTTCATCAATTAGGAAGATGGAAAAAAATAAAAAATAAAAACTCTAATGTAATTATTGCTTTAGGCGGTTGTGTAGCAACGCAAGAAGGTGAAGAGATTTTTAAAAGAGCTAATTATGTAGATATTATATTTGGAACTCAAACTTTACACAGATTGCCAAAAATGATTGCTGAAGTTGAAAAAAATAGACGATCTTTTATAGATATTAGTTTTCCTAAACTAGAAAAGTTTAACTATTTCTTTGAACCTAATACAAAAGGATATACAGCTGCTATTTCTATTATGGAAGGTTGTAATAAATACTGTTCTTTTTGTGTTGTTCCTTATACAAGAGGAAATGAAATAAGTCGTCCGTGTGACGATGTTTTATTTGAAATATCAAAATTAGCAGAACAAGGTGTACGAGAAATTAATTTATTAGGACAAAATGTTAATGCATATGAAGGACCTACGTTTAATGGAAAAATTTGCTACTTTTCAGAATTAATTAGATTAGTAGCAGAAATAAATGGCATTGATAGAATACGTTTTACTACCAGTAATCCTCTTGAGTTTACTGATGACATTATTGAAGTATACAAAGATACACCAAAATTAGTTAGTTTTCTTCATTTACCTGTACAAAGTGGTTCTAATAAAATACTTAATTTAATGAAACGATCATATACAGTAGAAGAATATCAATTAATTGTTAAAAAACTAATTCTTGCTCGACCTAATATTCAAATTAGTTCTGACTTTATTGTTGGTTTTCCTGGAGAATCTGAAAAAGATTTTCAAGAAACTATGGAATTAATAAAAAAAATTAATTTTGATATGAGTTTTAGTTTTATATACTCCTCTAGACCCGGAACACCTGCTTCTGAATTAAATGATAATATTGATATTCAAGAAAAAAAAGAAAGATTATATCGTTTACAAAATCAAATTAACATACAAACCATGCAATGGAGTCGAAAAATGTTTAAAAGTACACAATCAATTTTAGTGGAAGGTGTATCTAAGCAAAATATCATGGAGTTATACGGCAGAACAGAAAACAATAGAACTGTTACTTTTATAGGATCTCCTAATATGATTGGAAAATTTATTAATGTAAAAATCAACAAAGTTCATACACATTCATTGAAAGGTGAACTAATTTAAATAGTAAAATAATATATGAAAAATATTGTTATAAACCTTCAAATTTGCTGTGAAAATATTCAATATATACCAAAAATATCACATTTTAAAAAATGGATATCCAAAGTTTTGTTTAAAAAAAAAATATTAATATAATAACAATCCGTATTGTAGATGAATCAGAAATTCAAAACTTAAACTATATTTATAGAGGAATAAATAAACCTACAAATATTTTATCATTTTCTATTAATAAGTTTATTGCCAGTAATCAAAAATTATTAGGAGATTTAGTTTTGTGTAAAAATATAATAGAAAAAGAATCTATAAAATATAATAAAATATTACAATCATATTGGGCTCATGTAACTATACACGGAATATTGCATTTATTAGGATACGATCATAAAAATGATAAAGAAGCAAAAGTTATGGAACAAATAGAAAATAAAATCATGATATCATTAAATTATCAAAAACCATATATGTAAAAAATTTTTTAATCTTTTATAAAAAATATTTTAACTAAACCTTTTCTACCATAGAATAATAAAACATATATTTAAGATAGATAATCTAATACTATGAGTGATAATGATTCAGAAAACTGTAACAAAATAAATAAAAAAGGTTTTTTTTCTATTTTATTAAATCAAATTTTTCATGATGAACCTAAAAATAGAGAAGAATTATTAGTATTAATTCGTGATGCAGAACAAAATGAACTTATTGATCAAGATACTTGCGATATGCTAGAAGGCGTTATGCATATTGCTAAGAAAAGAATTAAAGATATCATGATCCCTAGAACACAAATGATAACATTAAAGTTAAATTATAATTTAAACAAATGTCTTGATATTATAATTAAGTCCGCACACTCACGTTTTCCAGTAATGAGTAGCGATAATAATTATGTAGAAGGTTTTTTAATAGCTAAAGATTTATTGCCTTTCATGAAAAATCTAAAAGATATATTTAATATAAAAAATATATTGAGATCAGCAGTTGTAGTACCAGAAAGCAAATATGTCGATCGAATGTTGAAAGAATTTCGTTTGCAACGAAATCATATGGCAATAGTAATAGATGAATTTGGAGCTGTTTCTGGATTAGTTACTATAGAAGATATACTTGAATTAATCGTGGGAGAAATTGAAGATGAATATGATGAAGAAAAATTAAATATTAGAAAACTTCAAAAATATACTTTTTCTGTTCGAGCACTAACTACAATAAAAGAATTTAATGAAACTTTTCATACTAATTTTAGCGACAAAGAAGTAGATACTATAGGTGGATTAGTAATGAAAGAATTTGGTCATTTACCTGGTCGCGGTGAAAACATTCAAATTGATGGATATTCTTTTAAAATATCTATAGCAGATAGTAGAAAAGTAATACAAATACATGTAACAGTTCCGGAAAATAAAATACCTGTTTTAGTAAAAGCATAAAAATAATAACATAATATTATTTTTATTAAATATTTTATTTTAGAGATAAAAAAATGGAAAAAGAATATTCACCAAAAAAAATAGAACTTAATGTGCAAGAATATTGGAAAAAAAATAAAACTTTTCAAGTTTATGAAGATTCTAAAAAAGAAAAATATTATTGTCTTCCTATGCTTCCATATCCTTCTGGAAAATTGCATATGGGTCATGTTAGAAATTATACTATTAGCGATGTTATTGCTAGATATCAAAGAATGTTAGGAAAAAATGTCCTACAACCTATGGGATGGGATGCTTTTGGACTGCCTGCTGAAGAAGCGGCTATAAAAAATAATACTCATCCTTTTAGTTGGACTAAAAAAAATATAAAATATATGAAAAAACAACTACAATCATTAGGTTTTAGCTATGATTGGAGTCGTGAAATAACTACTTGTAAACCGGAATATTATCATTGGGAACAATGGTTTTTTACAGAATTATATAAAAAAAAACTAGTTTATAAAAAAAATAGTATAGTAAATTGGTGTGCTTATGATAAAACTGTTTTAGCAAATGAACAAGTTATTGATGGTTGTTGTTGGAGATGTCAAAATAAAATAATAATGAAAAAATTTCCACAATGGTTTATAAAAATAAGAAATTATGCTGAATCTCTATATCAAGATTTAAAAAAGTTAAATTATTGGCCAGAAAATGTAAAAAATATGCAAAAAAATTGGATTGGAAGAACAAAAGGATTTGAAATTACTTTAAATATTTTTAGTAGAGATCAAACATTAAAAGTATTTTTAGAAAGATTAGACATTATAATGGGTGTTACATATATTTCGATATCTTCTTGTCATAAATTATCTATAAATCTATCTAAACAAAATAAAACAATAAAAAAATTTATACAAAAATATGAATATATCTCACAAGAAGAAAGAGAAAAAGAAAAATACCAAGGTATTAATACTAATCTATTTGTTATTCATCCAATTACTAAAAAACTAATACCTATCTGGATTGCAAATTTTACTATAAAAGAACATGGAACCAATGCAGTATTCTCTGTTCCTGCACACAATGAACATCATTGGAAATTTGCAATCAAAAATAATTTACAAATTAAATATGTTATTTTAAATTCTAATAATAAAAAAACAAATTTATATAATTCTTGGATAAACAAAAAAGGAATATTATTTAATTCTGGAGAATTTAATGGATTAAATTTTCAAAAAAGCACTGAAAAAATAAAAAAAATATTATTAGAAAAAAAAATATTAAAAAATAAGATTCACTATAAATTACAAGATTGGTGTATCTCAAGACAACGCTATTGGGGAGCTCCTATTCCTATGGCCAAATTAAAAAACGGAGAAATTATACCTGTTCCAAAAGAACAATTACCTATACTTTTACCGAATATTGAAAATAATATAAATTTATTAAGAAAATCTATTAATCCTTATTCTGAATGGGCGCAAATTCTTATTAATAAACAAAACGCTATTCGAGAAACAGATACTTTTGATACTTTTATGGAATCATCTTGGTATTATGCTAGATATACTTGTCCAAGTTTTAATACAGGAATGATTGATCCAGTAGCATCAAATTATTGGCTTCCTGTAGATCAATATATTGGAGGAATTGAACATGCAATTATGCATTTAATGTATTTTAGATTTTTTCATAAATTGTTACGTGATTTTAAATTAGTTAATTTTGATGAACCAGTTAAAAATTTATTATGTCAAGGTATGGTTCTTGCCGAAGCTTTTTATAAAATCAATAAAAATTCTCAAAAAAATTGGATTCATTCATCATTAGTTATAACAAAACGAAATTTAAAAGGAGAAATTATTCAATCTTATAACAAAAAAGGAGAAAATTTAGTTTATGCAGGTATGATTAAAATGTCTAAATCAAAAAATAATGGAATTGAACCAGAATTGATGATTAAAAATTATGGTGCAGATACAATTCGTTTATTTATAATGTTTGCAGCTCCTATAGAATCTTCATTAGAATGGAAAGAATCTGGGGTAAAAGGAATACATCGTTTTTTAAAAAAATTATGGTTACTAATATATAATTATATCAATGTATATAATACAGATAAAGATATAGATTTTTCTTGTTTAAATGATCAACAAAATGAACTTCTTTATCAATTGCATAAGACCATAGATAAAGTTTCTGATGATATCGGTCGTCGAAAAACATTTAATACTGCTATTTCTGCAATCATGGAATTAGTAAATCAATTAATAAAAACTCCTGTTCAAGACAAACAAGATAAATCTATTATGAGAGAATCTTTAATTTGCATTATAAAAATGCTATATCCATTTACACCTCATTTTTGTTTTACTACTTGGAAATATTTTTACAAAAATAGTTCTATTGATGATCAAAAATGGCCTATTGCAAAAAATGATATTTTATTAAAGAGATATAAGATTATTGTTGTTCAAATTAACGGAAAAAAAAAATGTACTATAAAAATTTCTAAAAATTTAAAAAAAGAAGAAATATTATTATATATTCAAAATCAAAATATTATTACACAATATTTAAAAAATAGTGATGTAAAAAAGATAATATATGTTCCAAATAAAATAATAAATTTTGTATTATAAATAAAACAATTTTTAAAAGTATTTTATTAATATATGAAAAATATACACTTATACGAGCTTAAACAAAATCTAATTAAAAAATTAAATTTTTTTTATATATTATTAGGAGAGAATTTTATTTTATTAAAAAATAGTCAAGAATTAATATTAAATATTGCATATCAAAAAGGATTTTCAGAAATAGTTACAATAGATATAGAAAAAAATAAAGATTGGGAAAAAGTTATTATATTCTATAAACAAAAAGATTTATTTTTTAAAAAAACTTCTCTAATTGTTAATTTTCTTATTAAAAAATTAGATATTATTTTAATTAAAAATATTAATAAAATATCTTCTTTACTTAATTTAGATGTCTTGATTATATTAAAACTTAATCATTTGTCTGATTTTTTTCAAAACAATCAATTACTCAGAAAATTAAAAAGTTATAACAGCATTATATCTTGTTTTACACCATATAATTTAGATTTTATTAATTGGATAAAATATGAAATTCAAGAAAAAAATATAAATATAGAAGATAAAGGATTATTTTTATTATATAAATATTATGATGGAAATACTTTATTTATATATAATATTTTAAAAATACTTTTAATTACATGGCCTAATACTTATATTACAGAAGACAAAATAAAAAAAATTATTATTGATTTTTTTAATTTTAGTCCGTTACATTGGATTAATGCTATATTTCAAGGTCAAACAAAAAAAGCAATTTATATACTAAATATATTTTGTAAGCAAAAATATAACATTCTTATTTTAATACGAAGTCTACAAAAAGACTTGTTAATATTAATTTATATGAAACGTGAAAAAAAAACAGATATTAATATATTTTTATTAGCTAATAAGATTTGGAAAAAAAGATATAAATTTTTTATAAACGGATTTCAAAAAAATAATTATAATAGTTTATATAAAGCTATTCAAATTCTTGTTAAAATAGAAATAAATATTAAAAAAAAATATAATAATTCTGTTTGGGATCAATTGAAAGAATTAACTTTAATGCTGTCTTAAATGGCATCTTATATATTTATAAAATAAAAATGAAAAAATTATATGCAATATTTGGTGGCAATTTTGATCCTATTCATTATGGTCATCTTTGTATGGCTCAAAATTTAGCAAATGAAATATGTATAGAAAAAATAATATTTCTACCAAATAATAATCCTCCTCATAGAGAAAAAAGCAAAACATCTATAATAGATAGATTAAAAATGATTAAGATGGCTATTAACAATAATGCTTTATTTAAAATAAGTTATTTAGAAACGAAAAAAATTAAATGTTTTTATACTATAGACACTTTGAAAAAAATTAGAAAAATAATAGGTTATTCAAGACCTTTATGTTTTATAATAGGAGAAGATAACTTGCAAAATTTTAATCTCTGGAAAGACTGGGAAAATATTTTATCATATTCACATTTGCTTGTTTGCCCTAGAACTCATAAAAAAAAAGTAACTATAAATTAATAAATTGGATCAATACTCATATAATTAAAGATTATCATTTACTTCATAAAAAATCATGTGGATTAATTTTTTTTTCCAATACAGAAATGATTAATATTTCTTCAAGTAAAATAAGAAAAAATTATTCTCAAGGAAAAAGTTCTTACGGACTTTTACCGTCAAATATTAATACATATATTATATTAAAAAAAATATATCATACAAATCAAGATCCTTAGTTGATTAAAAAAATTTTTTATAATACAAACATATAATAATTTTTTAATATATTTTAACTTATAATAATGAAAAAAAATTTTATTACATTAAATTTAATTGGTCTACGATGTCCTGAACCAATTATGATGATTAGAAAAACAATTCGCAATATGAAAGATAATCAAAAAATATTAGTTTTATCAGATGATCTTTCAACAAAAAGGGACATCCCAAATTTTTGTTTTTTCATGAAACATACACTATTAAAACTTGAAATAAAAATTAAACCATATCGTTTTTTATTAAAAAAAGGATTATAAAATTTATAAAATATTTAATATATACACATAAAATTTAATATATTTTATATTAAAAGATAGTGTATATATTAAAAATATGATATAAAATAATAATTGACAATACATAAAATTATAATTAATCAATTAATATTCTTAACATTCTTCTCAAAGGTTCTGCTGCACCCCATAATAACTGATCTCCAACAGTAAAAGCAGATATATATTTTGATCCTATATTTAATTTTCTTAAACGACCTATTGGGATATTTAACGTATTAGTAACAGAAGACGGTGTTAACTTTAATAAAGTTTCTTCTATGTTATTCGGAATAACATTGACCCATTGATTATGATTGGCGATAATTTCTTGAATGTTATCTAAAGATAATTCTTTTTTTAGTTTAATAGTAAACGATTGACTATGACATCTTAATGAACTAATTCTTACACAAATACCGTCAATTAATACTTTATTTTCTAATAATCCTAAAATTTTATTGGTTTCAGCTTGACCTTTCCATTCTTCTCGACTTTGACCATTGATCATTTTTTTATCAATCCATGGTATTAAACTCCCTGCTAATGGTACAGAAAAATATTTTTTAGGAAAACTAGAACTTCGAGACATTTTAGTTACTTTATTTTCAAGTTCTAAAATTGTTGTACAATCATCAAATAATTCTTTTTTTACACTATTAAATAACATTCCCATTTGTTTTAATAATTCTATTATATAAGAAGCACCTGCACCAGAAGCTGCTTGATAAGTAGAAACAGAAATCCATTCAATTAATTTTTTTTCAAACAAACCACCTAAAGACATCAGCATTAAACTGACAGTACAATTTCCTCCTACAAAAGTTTTAATGCCTTTATTAATAGAATCTTGTATAATATGATAATTAATTGGATCCAATATAATAGTAGAATTTTTTTTCATTCGTAAACATGAAGATGCATCTATCCAATAACCTTTCCAGTTATTTTTTCTTAACTCTGGATAAATCTTATTAGTATAAATACTACCTTGACAAGTAATTATGATATCCATTTCTTGTAATAGATCAATATTATAAGCATTTTTTAAAACATTACATGATATATGATTATTTATAGGACCGTCTTGACCAGATTGAGAGGTTGAAAAAAACACAGGATTAATTTTTGAAAAATCGTTTTCTTCTTCCATTCTTTTCAATAATACTGATCCGACCATTCCTCGCCAACCAATAAATCCAACACGTTTCATCATTAATAAATACACGGATAATTTACAATAAAAATAATATTCTATTAAAATTAATAATATTACTTTTAGTAAACATTTTCCGGCTCCTAAAATAATTACAAAAGATTTTATAATATATATAACATATATTATTTTTGATTAAAAAATTAATTTTTTAAAAATATCAGAATAGAATATTCTATTTGCATTTTTGAAAATATTATAAAATTATAATTTTATATTAAAAAAATTTTTTTATATAATAAATTAATTTATAAAAATTAATAAAATACTTAATCAACTGATTATGTATTAAGAATGCTTTTTATAAAAAATATTTTCAATTTTAAAGGATACAATAAATTAATATGACCGAGATAATTTCTACTACTATATTGTTAATTTTAATTATGGATCCTTTGGGAAATCTTCCAATATTTATGACAATATTAAAACATATAGAACCTAAAAGACGAAGAGTTATCGTGATTAGAGAAATGATTATAGCATTAATTATAATGTTATTGTTCTTGTTTGTTGGAGAAAAAATACTAATTATTTTAAATTTAAAAACTGAAACTGTTTCAATATCTGGAGGTATTATTTTATTCTTAATTGCTATTAAAATGATTTTTCCTTCTGAAAACAACAATAATAATGAAAACATATCTTTAAAAGAAGAACCTTTTTTAGTTCCTTTAGCCATTCCATTAGTTGCGGGACCATCTTTATTAGCAACATTAATGTTATTATCACATCAGTATTCAAACCATATTTCTTATTTAATTGGATCTTTGTTAATAGCATGGTTATTTACTGTTATAATACTATTATTATCAGATTTATTTTTACATTTATTTGGATCTAAAAGTGTTCATGCTTTAGAACGTCTTATGGGATTAATTTTAATCATGCTTTCTACTCAGATGTTTTTAGATGGAATCAGTACATGGTTTAAAAATTAAATTTAAATTTATAAAAATTTATAAAATTAATTAATTATTTTAAAAAGGAATTCTTATGAATATAACAAAAATGACTGATTTAAATATCACAGGAAAAAGAGTTTTAATAAGAAGTGATTTAAACGTACCCATAAAAAATGGAATAATTCAATCTGAAGCTAGAATATTAGCAGCTCTTCCTACTATTCAATTAGCAATTGAAAGAAAGGCAAAAGTCATAATTATGTCTCATTTAGGAAGACCAAAAGAAGGATGTAATACAAAAAAAAATTCTTTATTACCTATATTTGAATATTTAAAAAAGAAATTAAATAACACAAAAATATATTTTGCTAAAGATTATTTAAATAATTTTGAAATAAATGCAGGAGAAGTTGTAATTTTAGAAAATGTTCGTTTTAACATGGGAGAACTAAACAATAGTGATGAATTATCCAAAAAGTATTCTAATCTTTGCGATATATTTGTAATGGATGCATTTGGAAGCGCACATAGAATTCAATCATCTACTTATGGTATTGGTAAATTTGTTAAAATTGCATGTGCTGGACCGCTTTTAATAAATGAAATCAATGCGTTAACAAAAGCACTAGAAAAACCAAAACGTCCTATGGTTGCAATAATAGGAGGTTCAAAAGTATCAACTAAATTTAATGTACTGCATAAATTATCTACAATTGCAGATACAATTATAGTTGGAGGCGGTATAGCAAATACTTTTTTAGCTATAGATCATAAAATAGGCAAATCTTTATATGAATCAAATTTTATATTAGAAGCTAAAAAATTACGTGAACAATTTAATATATTCATTCCAATTGATTCTAGAGTAGGAAAAAATTTTTCTAAAACCGAAAAATCTACAATAAAATTACCTTCTAATATCAAAGAAGACGAAGAAATTATGGATTTTGGAGATCAATCAATTAAAATAGCAGTTGATATTCTTAAAAAATCTAAAACAATTGTATGGAATGGACCAGTAGGAGTATTTGAATTTCCAAATTTTCGAAAAGGTACAGAAATGATTGCAAAAACAATTGCACATAGTCAAGCATTTTCTATAGCTGGAGGAGGAGATACACTATCAGTTATCGATATGTTTAATATAAAAAATAATATATCTTACATTTCTACTGGAGGAGGAGCATTCTTAGAATTTATGGAAGGGAAAAAATTACCTGCAATATATATGTTAGAAGAAAATTTTAAAAAAAATAACTTAATTAACTAATTTTAAAATTAGATAATAAAATAGGAAAAACATTGAATATTTTAAATAAAATAAAACCTGGTGTTATCAATGGTGATGAAGCTCAAATATTATTTAAATTTGCTAAAAAAAAACAATTTGCGATACCAGCAGTAAATTGCATAGGAACTGATTCTATTAATACTGTATTAGAAACTGCTGCTAGAGTAAAATCTCCAGTTATTATACAATTTTCTCATGGAGGAGCTTCTTTTATTGCGGGTTATAAGAAAAGATTTCCAATTCATCAAGAACAAGCAATTCAAGGTGCTATATCTGGAGCTCATCATGTACACTTAGTTGCAAAATATTATAAAATCCCAGTAATACTACATACTGATCATTGTCCTAAAGAAAAATTATCATGGATTGATGGATTATTAAAAATAGGAAAACAGTATTTTTATAAAAATAAAAAACCTCTTTTTACTTCTCATATGATTGATTTATCCAAAGAAAGTTTAGAAGATAATATTGATTTTTGTAAAAAATATTTACAAGAAATGAAACAAATTAACATGATGTTAGAAATAGAATTAGGATGCACAGGAGGCGAAGAAGATGGTGTAGATAATAGCAGAATAGATAAAAAATTACTTTATACACATCCTGAAGATGTGAATTATGCTTACGAAAATCTGAATAAAATTAGTCAAAATTTTAGTATTGCTGCTTCTTTTGGCAATATACATGGTGTATATCGACCAGGTAATGTTGATCTTCAACCTAGTATTTTAAAAAATTCTCAAGAATATGTTAGTATGAAAAATAATTTAGAAAAAAACCCATTAAATTTAGTTTTTCACGGCGGATCAGGTTCTGATTTAAAAGAAATAGAAGAATCTATTAAATATGGTGTTGTTAAAATGAATCTTGATACTGATATGCAATGGGCAACGTGGCAAGGAGTGTTAAAATTTTATAAAAAAAATAAAGACTTTTTACAAAAACAATTAGGAAATAATATCAATAAAAATCATCCTAACAAAAAATATTATGATCCAAGATCATGGATAAGAGAATCGCAAGAATCAATGTCTATAAGATTAGAACAATCATTTAAAGAATTAAATTCTTTCAATATTTTAACAAAATATTTTTATTAAAAAATTTAATCTTATTACGGGGAATAAATAAAAATATTCTCCGAAAAACTATTTTACATTAAGCGTGTTAATTTATAAATACTGACAGATATAAAATATACAGAGATAATAATGGATGAATTAAATGTAGTAAATGATATTAATCATGCAGGAAATTGGCTTGTACGTAATCAAGAATTACTTCTTGGATATATCGTAAATTTAACATCTGCTATTATTATTTTAATTGCAGGAATGTTTATAGCTAAAATAATATCTAATGGTGTTAATCAGATATTGATCACCCGTCATATTGACGCTACTATTGCTGGTTTTCTTTCTACGTTAATAAAATATATTATTATTACCTTTGCATTAATTGCTGCATTAGGTCGACTTGGAGTTCAAACAACATCAATTATTGCCATATTAGGAGCCGCAGGAATGGCTATAGGTTTAGCTCTACAAGGTTCTTTATCTAATTTTGCAGCAGGTGTATTATTAGTTACTCTAAGACCATTAAAAACAGGAGAATATGTTGATTTAGAAAGTGTTTCAGGGACTGTTTTAAATATTCATATTTTTCATACAATACTACGTACTTTAGATGGTAAAATTGTAGTCATACCAAATAATAAAATTATTTCAGGTAATATTATTAATTATTCAAGAGAGCCAGCACGTCGTAATGAATTTATTATAAGTGTATCATATGATAGTGATATTGATTTAGTTATTAAAATTTTAAGAAAAGTAATAGAAAACGAAGAAAGAGTAATAAAAGATAGAGACATCATTATTGGATTAAGCGAACTAGCTCCATCTTCTTTAAATTTTATAGTACGTTGTTGGAGTAATAATCATGATTTAAACGCAGTATACTGGGATTTAATGGCTAAATTCAAAAAAGCATTAGATAAAAATAATATTAATATTCCTTATCCTCAAATAGATGTACATCTTTATAAAAAAAAATAATATTAAAAAATATTCAATAAATTTTTTATACTAATCTATTTATTTAATTAAATATCAGGTGTTTATGTTTACAGTTTATCAATCAAATAAACTCACTTCACTACTATCAAAAGTATGTCAAATAATTGAAAAAAAACCTCTGTCTAATATTTTTGAAAAAGAAATTTTTATTCATGATAATAAAATATTATTTCAATATCTAAATATATTTATTGCCAATAAAATAGGAATTTCTACTAATATAAAATTATACAATCCTCATGATTTTATATGGCAATTATTTAAGAAATTTTTATCTAAAAAAAATTTAAAAAATACATTTAATCATTCTATTATGACTTGGAATATTATGAATATTTTAAATGTAGAAGATTTTTCTGAATGTTGTTATAAAACAAAAAATAACATGAATAATTTTAAATTTTCATTACTAATGGCAAAAATGTTTGAAGAATATATTTTATATTGTCCTCATTGGATTAACTCATGGGAAAATAAAAAAAACATATCAACTATTAATATTCACGAAAAATGGCAAATGAAATTATGGATAAAAATAATAGATCAAAATAGAAAAAATTGTCAAAATAATGATCATTATTCTAATTTATTTTATAATTTTAAAAAATTAATAAAAGAAAAAAAAATAAAAAAAAAAGATTTTCCTCGTCGTTGTTTTATTCTGTCTTCTTTCTCTTTAAATCCTTCTTACATAAAAATTTTTGAAAAAATTAGTCCATATATTAATATTTATTTTTTATATATTACACCGTCTAAAAAAAATAGATTAGAACTATCTGAAAAAAATACATCAAAAAATATATTAATAGAATTATGGGGGCAACATGAAAAACTTTACGATACATATATTATACAATCTAATAAAAAAATAATAAGTTGTTTTAAAAAAAATAATAAAAAAAATTTACTAAATAATATTAAAAATAATTTTTCTTTAAACCAAGCGTGTGAAAATTATAAAATAAAAAAAAAAATATTACATGTTCAAGATGATTCTATTTCTATAAACATTTGTTTGAATAAAAAAAATGAGATCGAAGTATTATATGAAAAATTATTAGAACTATTTTCAAAAAATCCTAAAATCAAACCAAACGATATAGTTGTTACTTGTTTATCAATTGATGATTACATTCCTTATATCAATTTAATATTTAAAGATTTAGATCAAAATAAACAAATTCCTTTTTTTATTTCTAAAAAATTTTCAAAGAAAACAAAAATTATATTATCTACTTTTAACAAATTATTAAATTTACCTAACAGTCGTTTTAAAAATGAAGAAATATTAGAATTACTTAATATTCCTGAAATAGCAAAAAATTTTAATATTTCAGAAGAAGAAATCAATATTTTATCTTGTTGGATAGAAGAAGCAAACATTAGATGGGGAATTGACAAAGTACATAAAGAGAGTTTTTTGTTTCCTAAAAATCATCAAAATACTTGGATGCACGGAATAGATAAATTAATTTTAAGTTACGCTACAAATAATACAAAAAAATTTTGGAAAAACATTGTATCATGCAGTTTTGTTAATGGTTCTAGAGTAAACTTATTAGAAAAGTTTATTAATTTTATAAACATACTTAAAAAGTGGAAAAAAAAGATAGCAAAATCACAAAATCTAATTTATTGGCGTTCATTGTCTAAAAATCTTATTAGTGATATTTTTTATGTTAGTGAAAAAATAGAAGAACCTATTAAGATAATTCAAAAAAATTGGACAAAAATGATTGATGATGGTCTTTTATCTAATTATTCAGATAAAATTTCAATTAATATATTGAAAAAAAAATTTATTTATACATATAACAAATATATAAAAAATCAAAAAATTTTACCAGGTGCAATAAATTTTTGCCATCCTAAGTCTATTTGTTATCTCCCATTTAAAGTTATATGTATTATTGGGTTTGATTATAATAGCACTTTAAATAAAAATAACATGGATGAAGTTAATTTATTAAATCAATATCCATTAATTGGTAATTTAAATATTTATCAGAAATACTCTTATTTATTTCTTCAAAGTATATCTTGTGCTGAAGAATTGTTTTATATTAGTTATGTTGGATTTTCTATAAAAGATCAGAACAAATTATATCCTTCCACTTTAGTTGATCAATTGTTAAATTATATATCATTAAATTTTTACTTAATAGGAAATAAAAATTTACCTTTTAAAGAAAATAAAAAAAAAATAATTAATAATTTATGCATAAAATACAAAAAAGATTACTCGTATAAAAAAATTAACATAAATAATTTTACAAAAAAAAATTTACAGAATAAATCAAAAAAAATAAACGAAAAAATATATAACAAAAGCTTTTTCAATAAAATTGTTTATGCAAAAAATACTTTTAGTAAAATTAATTTAATAGATTTAATAAATTTTTGGAAACATCCTATACGTTATTTTGTTAAAAAAACATTACAAATAGAATTTAATCCTAAAAAAGAACAAGTAATTCCAACAGAACCTTTTTTAGTTAATCAACTAGATAATTTTAAAATAAGAAATATTTTATTAAATAAGATAATACATAATGAACACATAAAAAAATTATATCAATATTTTATGCTTTCTGGAAAGTTACCTTATGGTTTTTTTGGAACATTATTCTGGAAAAAAAATATTCTAGAAATAGAATCTATTGCAAAAAAAGTTATTGAACATAGACATTTTACAAAAGAAAAAAAAGTTAATTTCAAAATACAAAAATATCAAATTAATGGTATTTTGAATGAAGTACAAAGTACTGGTTTGTTACGTTGGAAATCTAATTTAATCAATCATAAAGATCGTATTTCTTTATGGCTAGAACATTTAGTATATTCTATATTAGGAGGCTACGGAGAAAGTAAAATTATAGGCAATAAAAATCAAATATGGTCTTTCTCTCCTTTAAAACCTGATGTTGCATCTAAATATTTTTTAGAATATATTCAAGGATATATTACAGGAATTCAAAAACCTCTTTTATTAATAAAATCAGCTGCATGTTGGCTTGATCATATTTATGATAAAAAAAATTTTTGTATTAAAGATAATAATAATATAAAAATAACAGGATACAAAAAATTAATAGAAACATGGATGGGAAACAACTATATTACAGGAGAAAAAGAAGATTTTTATATTAAAATAATTATTAAAAAATTAGATAAAAAAAATATAAACAAAATTTGTGCAATATCAAAAAAATGGCTATTACCATTACTAAAAAACAAAAAAATAATAAAAAATGAATACTTATAATTTTAAAAAACTTAATATATTTAAAATATGTCTAAATGGAGTTAATTTAATAGAATCGTCTGCTGGAACAGGAAAAACTTTTACAATCGTATTGCTGTATTTACGTTTATTATTAGGTGTAGGAAGAAAAAAACACTACAAAAAAAAACTTTTAGTACAACAAATACTTATAGTGACTTTTACAAATGCAGCAAAAGAAGAATTATATATACGCATTAAAAATGGTATTCAAAATTTATATTTAGCCTGTATTAATAATGCCACTAAAGATCCTATCTTAAAATCATTTTTAAAAGAAATACATAATATAAAAGAAGCTACTGATATTTTATACAATGCACAAAATAATATAAATAACTGTGCTATTTATACAATACATGGTTTTTGTCAAAATATATTAGAATTACACACATTTAATTATAATATTACTTTTAAAGATACAATCATTGAAAATGAAGATGATTTATATTTACAAGCTACACAAGATTTTTGGAGATATTATTTTTATAACTTACCAGAAAATATTTCTAAAATCATTTATCAAGATTATAGTAGTCCGGATTATCTTTTAAAAAAAATAAAAAGACTTTGTTATATCAAATCAGAAAACTTTACAAAAAAGCTTATAAAAAATACGAGATTAATTAAAAATCATGAAAAAAATATCAAAAAAATAAATAATTTTAAAAAAATATGGTTAAAGAATAATAAAAAGTTGTTAATACAAATCAATGAATTAAAAATAAATAAAAAAATATATAATGTATTTAATATATCTAGATGGATTAATAATATTACTATATGGGCAGAATCTGAAACTAAAGATTATATCATGCCAGATTCATTAAGATATTTTTCACAAACTAATATTAAAAAAAATATAAAAAATAATATTATTTTAAATAATATAATTTTTAAAGAAACTGAAAAAATATTAAATAATAATTTTTCATTAAAAAAAATTATAATTCAAGATGCAATTCAAAATATTAACTACTTTTTACTCAAAGAAAAAAAAACGCAATCATTATTAGGATTTAATGATTTATTATCTATTCTTTTAAAAATTATAAAGAAGGAAAAATTTTTACAAAATTTAATAAGAGAAAAATATCCAGCTGCATTTATTGACGAATTTCAAGATACTAATATAGAACAATATAAAATATTTGATTTGTTGTATAAAAAAAACAAAAAAATAGCATTATTTCTTATCGGAGATCCAAAACAAGCAATATATAGTTTTAGAGGAGCAGATATTTTTTCTTATTTATATGCTAAATCTAAAATAAAAAAATGTTACTTTCTAGATACTAATTGGCGTTCTTCACAAAAAATATGTCATGCTATTAATTTTTTATTCTCTCAACATAATAATCCGTTTATATTTCAAAATATTCAATTTCAACCTATTAAACCTTCTTGTCAAAATTTCAATATAGATTTTATAATTAATGGTATTTCACAAATTCCAATTAGTTTTTTTTTACAAGATAAAAAAGAAGTATATATAGATGAATATCAAATATGGATTGCAAAACAATGTGCAAAGGAAATTAGTTATTGGTTGTCTTCTTCAAAATTAGGAAAAACTAAAATTATAACTAAAAAAGGCGAAAAAAATCTAACAGCAAATGATATTGCTGTATTAGTTAGAAACCAAAAAGAAGCTTGTCTTATTCAAAAAGAATTACAAAAACTGAATATAACATCAATATACTCATCTAATAAAACAAGTATATTTCACATCTTTGATGCTCAAGAATTACTCTGGATATTAGAAAGCATTTTAGAACCAGACAATCAAAAACTATTAAAGCAATCTATTTCTACACATATTTTAAAAAATATATCATCTATAATGATAAAAAAATCAACTAATAGACAATCATATTTTTTAATAGAAAAATTATATGAATACTATAATATGTGGGAAAAAATAGGAATTTTTCAGATGATCAAAACTATGATATTAGAATATCAAATAACTTCTAGTATTATAGAAATTCATAAAAATTATGAAAAAAATTTAAATTTTCTTCATTTAGCAGAATTATTAGAAGAACAATTTCAATTTTTTGATAAAAAAACATCTTTAATTTATTGGTTTCAAAAAAAAATAACAAATAAAAATAAACCTACGTGCAATGAATATATTAGATCTATAAACAAATCTGAATCAATTAAAATTATTACTATACATAAATCAAAAGGATTAGAATATCCTATTGTTTGGATACCCTTTAGTGTAGATTTTTATCAATCTAAAGATTTTTTTTACCACGATGAAAAAACTTATAAAATATTTTTTGATAGAGAAGAAAATAAAAAAAGTTTGAAAAAATCAGATGAAGAAAGGCTTGCAGAAGATATACGATTTTTATATGTTGCACTTACAAGATCAATTGTTCATTGTAGTATTGGAATAGCATGTTTATTAAAAAATAAAAAAAATAAAAATTATAGTGATATTCATAAAAGCGCTTTAGGATATATTATACAAAACGGTAAAATTATGAATTATGATAATTTATTTAAGCAATTAAATATATTAAGTGGTAATAAATATATAGAAATTAAACATAATTCTAATAATAAAACATCGTCCATTTATAAAAAAAGTATTTATTTAATATCAAAATCTATTACTTTAAAAAAAAATATAAATAAAATTGACACCATTACAAGTTTTACTCAATTACAAAAAGAAAATAAGTGTTTAATAAAAGAAACTTTTTTAGAAGACTCTTTAAATATAAATAAAAAAAAGAAAAGCAAAAAATTAACAATACATACTTTTCCTCAAGGAAAAAAAACTGGTTTAATGATGCATTATATACTAAAAAATTTATGTTATTTAAAAAATAAAAACACTGATTGGTTTAGTAAAATTTTAGATAAATATGATTTTTCTTTGCAATGGATTCCAGTATTAACATCTTGGATAAAGAATATTATAACAACTTCAATACACAATGAAAAAATTGTTTTATCTAAAATTAATAAAAATAGATTTTTAACAGAGCTTGAATTTTTTCTGCCTATTAAAAATACACTATATAGCAAAGAATTAAATATAATTATGCAATCTTTTGATTTAATATCTAATACCTCTCCAAAATTATTTTTTAATCCAGTAAAAGGAACATTAACAGGATTTATTGATTTAGTTTTTTTTTGGAAAAAAAAATATTATATATTAGATTATAAATCTAATTATCTAGGTATAGATAATAGTTTTTATTCCGATCAAAATATAAAAAAAGAAATGATTAAAAAAAGATATGATTTACAATATCAAATTTATACTATTGCAATACATAAGTATTTGCAAAAAAAAGTAAAAAACTATAATTATCAAAATGATTTTGGAGGTGTTTTTTATATTTTTTTACGTGCTATTAGTGATAATATGAAAAATAATGGAATTTTTTATACCTTTCCTAATTACACATTAATAGAAAAAATTATTTTTTTAATTTCATAACAATATGATTAATTTATTAAAAGAAGCTTTAAAGAAAAAAATTATCAATCCAATTGATTTTTATTTCTCTCAATTAATTGCAAAAAAAAATGCCATTATAATGCTAGTTGCATCATGTATAAGTTATGAAACTAGACATGGTCATATTTTTTTACCAATTGAATATTTTCAAAAACAATATTTTTTTTCTAATTTTAATGAAAAATTTACAAAAAAAATTAGAGTTTTTTTAGAAATTAAAATAGATTGGTTAGATGAATTATTAAAACATCCATCTATTAGTAATGGTGTTATTTTTACGCCTTTAATTTTATCAGATAATAAGATATATCTTTATAAAATGTGGAAAGCTGAAAAAAATATTTTCGATATATTATATAAAAAAAATAAAATTCAAAATATAAATAAAAAAAAATATTGTAAAATATTAAATAATTTATTTCCTAAAAAAGAAGATGATTCTCAAAAAATAGCTGTAGCGTTGACATTAATAAACAAAATAACATTTATTGTTGGATCTCCCGGTACTGGAAAAACTACTACAATTATAAAAATAATAATTGCATTAATAAAACAATCAAAAAAAACGATAAAAATCCAATTATCTGCACCTACAGGAAAAGCAACAACACGATTAACTAATATTATTCAAAACAATATTTTTAATATTTATCTTTCTGATGAAGAAAAAAATTATCTTCCGAACCATGCTGTTACTATACATAAATTATTAGGAATCCAAAAGATATCACAAAAAAGTTTTTTTAATCAAAATAATTTATTAAATTTCGATGTGTTGATAATAGACGAAACTTCTATGATAGATATTTTAATGATGGAAAAAATATTTCTTGCAGTTCCAAAAAATATTAAATTAATTTTTATAGGAGATCATAACCAATTATGTCCTGTAGAATCAGGATCAATACTAAAAAATATTTGTAATTATGCCAATCATGGATATAGTTTAAAAACCATCTCTTTCCTTGAAAAACTAACAGAATATAAATTTTCAAAAAACATAAATATTAACAAAAAAAATTCTATTAGTAACAATATATGTATATTGCAAAAAAACTATAGATTTAGTAAAAATTCAGGAATTTATATATTATCAAATGCAGTAAAAAATAAAAATATAGAAATAATTAAAGAATTATTTAATAATTCAATAAATAACGTTTATTTTGATGAAATTAATTCTGATCAAGAATATAAAAATATGATTGAAAATATTTCTTTAAAATATAAAAAATTCTGGCATGCAATCTATCAAAAAAAAATAAAAGAAATAATAGAAATTTTTCAATATCATCAAGTGTTATGTATATTACGTGACGGTATATTTGGAGTGAATTTTTTAAATAAACAAATAGAAGAGAACATGTATAAAAAAAATATAATAAAATATTTTTTTATCAATAATGAAAGATGGTATATAGGAAAACCTATTATGATTAACAAAAATAGTGAATTTTTAGAGTTATTTAATGGAAATATAGGAATTGCTAATTTTAGCGAAAAAGGCGTGTTTCAAGTATCTTTTTTAAAAGAAAATAAAAAAATTAGAAATATTCCTGTCAGTATTTTAAAAAACTATGAAACCGCTTGGGCAATGACTGTTCATAAAGCACAAGGTTCCGAATTTACCAATACATCTTTAATACTACCTAATTACGAATGTAATCTATTAAATCAAGATATTTTATACACAGGTATAACGAGATCTCGAAAACAAATAAATATTTTTTCTAATAAAAATATTTTTATGAAAACCGTTTTAAAAAACAAAAATACAAAATATTAATATATTTTATTTTATTTTATTTTTTATTCTTAATTATTATATTTTTAAAAAATAATATTCGAAAATAATTTTATTCAATACATTTAATGAATTTAATAAGTTGGTTGCGGGGGCTGGATTTGAACCAACGACCTTCGGGTTATGAGCCCGACGAGCTACCAAACTGCTCCACCCCGCGTCTGAATTAATTAATATAGTACATCTTTATTAAAAAAAATGCAACATTTTTCATAAAAAACTATAATTGAAAAATTAATAAACTTATCATTAAAAATAAATAACTTATTATTTTAAGAAAATAATTAATTCAAAATACTTTCTTACAAATATTAAAAAACATTTCTATTTTTATATTTAAAAAATAAATCTGTTTATAAATCTGTTATAAATTAAAAAAATTTTAAGATTAACAATCTTAAAAAGTCAATAATCAATGATTTTCAAATAAAAATAATAAATAACTACAAAAATTTTAAAACAAGTAGATATTACATCTGAACAGTAAAATCTAGAAAAAACAAAAAATAGCATTTTAAAAATCTAATATATTTAATATCTTGCAATTTTTAAAAAAAATGAGTCTTTACCAAAAAGAAAAGATATATATAATAGAATTATAAATTTAAAATACATTCTTACTTATAGTAATTCTTTGATAAATAATTTTATTATAGAAATTCCAGGAAGCGCTTTTTATAAATTATACACATAATAAACTATTATTTTTTTAGTTATTGCAGTAAAAATGGATAGTCTTAGACAGGAATTAGAAAAATATTTATAAATAGAAGTAATATTACAAAATAATATATCTATGAAAATATTAAGCAGTGGTTTAGAAAATATAGAGAAAAAGAAAAAGAAAATTTATTATAAAAAATAAACTTTTTATATTTTTTAAAAAAAGTGTATTTGAAGCTAGTGTATTTCTATTAATAGCACAAATTTCAGTGACCCTAGATGCTTTTATAATTAAAATAACAGTATAATTTTGTTATAAACTATATTACTTGATAAAAATAGTAAATTTATCAATAAACATAAAACACATATTAGTAATCACATTAAATTCAGGTAGTATAATTAAAAGTTAAAATTTTTTTTATTAAGGAATTCGTTCAAAATTAAGTATGTTATCAAGATGATATTATCACTATAGACATGTTTGAATATTAAAAAAAATAATAACTTTCAACATTAAGTAAATATAAAAAATGAATATAATTCAATCAGGAATTACAGCTGAACATGCTTCAATTGCAATAATCGTTGCACGATTTAATGAATTTATTAATAAAAATCTATTATCAGGAACATTAGATACATTAAAAAGAGTTGGAAAAATAAAAGAAGAAAATATTTTAAAAATATATGTTCCTGGAACATATGAAATATCAGCTGTAGCAAGTTATATTGCAAATTCTAGCAAATATCATGCTATTATTGCAATAGGAACTATTATACAAGGAGAAACTGATCATTTTAAATATCTTGCTAGTGATACTAGCAATAATCTTGCAAAAATTAGTACTCAATACTTTTTGCCTGTTACATTAGGAATATTAACTACAAAAAATATTCAACAAGCCATAGAAAGATCTGGTTCAAAAATGGGCAATAAAGGCTCCGAAGCTGCTTTAGCAGCATTAGAAATGATAAATGTTATGAAAAATCTTAAAGAAATGTTTTAATTTGTTAATTATATTTTATTTAATATCTTTTTAAAAATTATTAAAAATAATAAAATATAATTAATTTTTTGTTTTTATAAATTTTTTAAAATACTTTTCTTGAAGAAAAATATCAAAACAGCAGCAGTCAATTCTATTGATCTTGCTGCAATAAATTTTTTATTAAAAAATATTTATAAAAAATAAAATATTTAAATCTATAATCTTATTAAATTATAGATCATATTTTTACTATTTCTAAAATTTAGAATAATAAATTTATTAAAAACAATAATATAGATTATTTGTATATATTAAAAATTAATTTTTTATTTAAAACAAAAAAATTTTTATAAAATTTTAACTTTTATCTTTAAAAACTAATATTATTTTTAATTTATTCAATTTATTTATCATTATCAATTATTTAATAATATTTATTATAAGTTTTTTATTAAAATACATAATATATGTTGGTTAAAAATGAATGATATATTTTATATGAAAAGAGCTATTGAACTTAGTAAATTAGGAGAATTTACTACTTCTCCTAATCCTAACGTAGGATGTGTGATTGTAAAAAACAATAATATTATTGGAGAAGGCTGGCATATGAAATCAGGAGATCATCATGCCGAAATTAATGCATTAATAATGGCAGGAAACAAAGCAAAAGGAGCTACAGCTTATATAACGCTCGAACCATGTAATTATTTTGGTAAAACTCCTCCTTGCTGTAATGCACTTGTTAAATCTGGGATCAATCATGTTGTAATTTCTAATATAGATCCTAACCCTAAAGTTTCTGGAAATGGCATTTTATATTTAAAAAAACATGGAGTTTCTGTTACCACCGGTTTATTATCTCAAGAATCAATAAAATACAATAAAGGATTCTTTAAAAGAATGAAAACTGGATTGCCATGAATTCAACTAAAGTTAGGCATGTCAATAGATGGCAGAATAGCTATGAAAAATGGAGAAAGTAAGTGGATTACTTCAAAACAGGCACGTCAAGATGTTCAACAATTTAGAGCTAAAAGTTCAGCAATTCTTACTAGTAGTTCTACTATTCTAAAAGATAATTCTTTATTCAGTGTACGATATGAAGAATTTAATAAAGAGACTTCATCTATTTTCCCTAAAAAAATATTTAAACATCCAATAAGAGTTATTATAGATAGTAAAAATCGTATTAAACCATCACATAAAATTATTCAAACTAAAGAAACAATATGGTTATTTAGATTAAAATTAGACACCTGTATATGGCCTGAAAATACAAGTCAAATTATAGTAAAAGAAAAAAACAAAAAAATTAATATTTTATCTGCTTTAAAATTACTAGGAAAATTAGAAATTAACAATCTATGGATTGAAGCAGGTAGCACCTTATCAGGTTTTCTATTAAATTCAAATTTAGTAGATGAACTGATTATATATATAGCCCCTAAAATACTAGGACATGAAGCAAAACCATTATGTATAATTCATAATCAATTCAATTTATTGGATGTACTTAAATTTAATTTTAAAAATGTTTGTCAGATAGGTTCTGATATAAGAATAATCTTGTCTCCTAAAACAACTAAAATTAATATATAATTAAAAGAGATTTTATTTATGAAACCATCTTCTCGACGAAAAGCTCGTGAGTGTGCTTTACAAATGCTTTATTCTTGGGAAATATCTCATAATAATATTCATGAAAGTGCAATTCAATTTTTAAAGGAAAAAAATGAAAAAGATATTGATATTATATACTTTTATGAATTAATTATTGGAATTACATGTGATTGTAAAAATATAGATAACTTAATGAAGCCGTATTTGTTTAGATCATTAAAAGAATTAGGACAAATTGAAAAAGCTATTCTTAGAATCTCATTCTATGAATTAAATCATAGAAAGGATATTCCGTATAAAGTATCTATTAATGAAGGAATTGAATTAGCTAAATTATTTGGCTCTAAAGATAGTCATAAATTTATAAACGGTGTTTTAGATAAAGCAATATTTAAAATGGGATATAACAAAAAAAATACTACTATATAAAATATACTTATAAAACTATAACATTATTTATTTTAGTCATTGTTTTAACCAAGAAAAAATTTGTTTATGAATACCTTCTGAATCTAATTGATAATCATGTCTAATTTCTTCTTGAGTACCTTGTGGAATAAAAATATCTGGTAATCCAATATTTAATACTGGTAAAACAATTTTTTTTATCATAATAAATTCATTTACAGCACTTCCTGCACCACCAGAAATAACACCTTCTTCAAGAGTAACAAAAAACTGATGTTTATAAGATAATTTTAAAATCATATTTTGATCTAATGGTTTAACAAAACGCATATCAACTAATGTTGCATCTAAAATATTAGCTGAAAAAATAGCGTTTTCTAATAAAATACCAAAATTTAAAATAGCTATTTTTTTTCCAACTCTTTTTATCAAAGACTTTCCTAATGGTATTTGAGTCATAGGCATTAATGATGCTCCAGTACCATTACCTTTAGGATATCTTACTACACTAGGACCTTTACTGTACATATAACCAGTATAAAGCATTTGTCGACATTCATTTTCATTACTTGGAGTCATAATAACTATTCCAGGAATACATCTTAAATAAGATAAATCAAAAATTCCTTGATGAGTACATCCGTCATTTCCTACAATTCCTCCTCTATCAATAGCAAATAAAACAGATAATTTTTGCAATGCAATGTCATGTATAAGTTGATCATAAGCCCTTTGTAAAAAAGTAGAATAAATGGAAACAACAGGTTTATAACCACTAATTGCAAAACCTGCCGCGAAAGTAACAGCATGCTGTTCAGCAATAGCAACATCAAAATACTGATCTGGAAAAAGACGGGCAAAATTTGTCATTCCAGAACCTTCGCACATAGCAGGTGTAATAGCTATTAGTTTTT
Source organism: Buchnera aphidicola (Artemisaphis artemisicola) (assembly GCF_005082365.1). Classification (NCBI taxonomy): domain Bacteria; kingdom Pseudomonadati; phylum Pseudomonadota; class Gammaproteobacteria; order Enterobacterales; family Erwiniaceae; genus Buchnera; species Buchnera aphidicola. The sequence goes on from NZ_CP034900.1 coordinate 503,428, forward strand.
TATCAATTTTTGCTATTTCACAAAGCCAAGAACCAAAAATATCTGTATAACTAGGAGTTTTTGAAACCGATAATTTTTTAGATGGAGATATTGCATGCCATTTGATAGGATCTAATTCTGCTGGAAGATAACCTTTTCCTTTTTTAGTAATAAGATGTAATAAATACGTTCCTTTTTTACTTTTCGTTCGTCGTAACATTTTAATAATAGAAAAAATATTATGACCATCAAATGGCCCTAAATATTTAAAACCTAAATTAGAAAATACTGAATTTAAAGAACAAATATTGTTTTTGACATTTTTACATTTGCTTGAAAATTGTTTTTTAAATAAAAACAATTCGTTTTTATTGTTATTTAAACTTCTTAAAATTTTTAAATGTTGATTTAATGCTCCTACATTATTTGAAATAGACATTTCATTATCATTTAAAATGATTAATAAATTAGACTGAATAAATCCAGCATGATTCATTCCTTCAAATGCTAAACCTGCAGTCATTGCTCCATCTCCAATTACACATATAGTTTGTCTGTTTTTACCTTCTTTTTCAGCTGCAATAGACATACTTAAACCTGCACTAATAGAAGTAGATGAATGACCAACACTTAAAACATCATACTCGCTTTCTTCTCGACTAGGAAAGGGATGTAATCCATTTTTTTTTCTAATACTATTAATTTCTTTACTTCTTCCAGTTAAAATTTTATGAGGATAAGCTTGATGTCCTACATCCCATAATAAATTATCAAAAGGAGTGTTATAAACATAATGCAAAGCTACAGTAATTTCAACTACACCTAATCCAGAAGCAAAATGTCCTTGGGAAATAGTCACTACATCTAATAAATATTGTCTTAATTCAGTACATAATTTTGGAAGCTGATCAATAGGTAAGAGTCTTAAATTTTCTACTGAATTAGCAAAAGATAAAATAGGATATTTTTTTAAGTTAACATTCATTAAGTGCTCATTATTAAAATTTATTTATTAAATTTAATTATAAATTGTGTTAATTTTCTTAATATATTAGTATCAAAATCTTTTTTTTGTAAATTATTTAAAGCTAAAAATGATTTTTTATATAATTGTTGTATTTTTTTTTTTGACTGATCTAAACCCATTATAGATGGATAAGTATTTTTTTGAACAATATTATTACTGTCTTTATTTGAAATTCTTATAATATCATTCTTAATATCTAAAATATCATCTTGAATTTGAAATGCTAAACCAATAGAGATGGAAAAACAGTCTAATGTAGATAATATAGATTCAGATAGATAATTTGAAGAAAAATATGCTAAACGAACAGCAGATCGAATTAAGAAAGCAGTTTTATATAAATTTATCGAATCTAATTCAGATAAAACTACTTCTTTTTTTTCTGATTCTAAATCTAACATTTGACCTATACACATACCTGATGCACCAATAGAACTAGATAATTCAGAAATCATTTTTATACGTTTTGAATCAGATATATCCGGCATAAAACTATCTGATAAAACATTAAATGCAAGACTTTGTAAAGCATCTCCAGCAAGTAAAGCAATATTTTCACCATATTTGACATGACAAGAAATCTTTCCTCTTCTAAACAAATCATTATCCATACATGGTAAATCATCATGAATTAAAGAATAAGAATGAATGCATTCAATTGCTGTCGCAATGACATCTAATGCAATTAAATTTATATTAAAAGTTTTTCCAGTGGCATATACTAAACAAGAACGTAATCTTTTGCTACCTGAAAATATGCTATATTTCATAGCTTTTATAAGATTTGAGTTTTGAAAAGGTAATTTATTTAATGTAAAAAATAGTTTATTATTTATACGATTACTATAAATTTTATATAAACGAACAAAATTCATATGAATAAACCTAAAATAATTATTTATAAAATTATTATAATAAATATTAAATATTTATTAAATTATATTTTACTATAAATTACTTCTTGCAGAAAAAACTAAAAGTCAACCAAATTGAAATAATAACTATTTCAAATAAACAAATTTGCGACATGTTTAAAAAACTAGATAACCAGCCACTCATAATACCACCAAAAAACACACCTAAAAACTGACTAGTAGAATAAACACTCATTACGTTTCCTTTATAGTTACCTGAAGATGTTTTATTTAAATAAGAAGGTAAAAAAATTTCAAGAAAATTAAAACCTATAAAAAAAATTTGTAAAGCAAGTATTAAAAATAAAAAATTATTTTTAGATTTTAATAAAACTACTGCTGAACATAAAATAAAAAAAATACAAATTTCAATAATATTGCATAAAATAAATTTAGATTTGCAATAAAATATAAACAAAAATAAAATCAAAAAAGAAATGAATATAGTATAAAAATATATTTTCCAGTGATTATCAAAAGAAAAATCAGACATTTCTAACTGACTAGGTATAATCATAAAATTAATCATTAATAAAGAGTGTAAAAAAAATATACCTAAATAAGATCTCAAAAACATTTTATTAAAAATCAATTTTAATTTTTTATTGTTAGATAGATTTATATTATTTTTGATTAATGTATTTTTATTAGAAGAAGGGATAATAAAATAAACAATCATTATAGAAATAATAGATAAAAATGAAGATATCCAAAAAATTGAAAAAAAACCGAAATATTGAACAATTAAAGGTCCAGTAATAATAGATATTAAAAAAGAAAAGGCAAAACTTACACCAATAGCAGAAATAGATTTAACATAGTTTTTTTCTTTGATTAAATCAGACAAACATGCCATGCATACACCAGAAATAGCTGCTGCTCCTTGAAAAAATCTACCAATTATTAAACCCCAAATTGAATGAATACTAGCTGCTAGTATATTTCCAATAAACAATATAATAAGAGCTATTAAAATTATTTTTTTTCTATTAAATTTATCTGATAAAATTCCAAATGGAATTTGAAAAATAACTTGAGCGATTCCATATATTCCGATTGATAAACCAATTAAAAAATTATTTGCACCATCTAATAATATCCCATATTTGCTTAAAACAGGAAGGAGCATGAACATTCCTAATGTACGCAATAAAAAAACTACACAAAAACTTAATGTGACTTGTAATTCTAAAAAGTTCATTTTATACTTCTCTATATTCAATTAATTTTTTATGAAGAATATATATTTAAATGAATCATATTTATAAAAAAATAAATATTAAAAATAAGGTATCATATACATATAACAAAATAGAAAAAGATTCAGAAGGCTATTTAAAGAAAACTCAAGATTGGAATGTAACATTAGCAAAAGAAATAGCTAAACAAGAAAATATTAATCTTAGTCCTGATCATTGGAAAATAATTATTTTTGTAAGGAAATTTTATTTTAAATTCAATATAACGCCATCAATGCGAATGTTAATTAAAAGCATTAAAAAAGAAATAAAAGCATCTCAAATTAATAGTATTTACTTATTTAAGCTTTTTCCAAAAGGACCTGCTGAACAAGCTAGTAAAATTGCCGGTATACCTAAACCCGCAAGATGTTTATAAATATTCAAAATAAACATCCATTAATATAAAAAAATTAAAAACAGTTACAACAATAATTGAAAAATAAAATAATTTATCTGTAATTTTTTTATTATTATTACTATCTTTAATATTAGAATATGATAAAAACAACCAAAAACAATTAAAAATAGAAGAAAAAAATAAAAAATGATAACTTAAAAAATTAAACAAAGTTAATGATAAACTAAAAATAATAAAAGCAAAAATATAATAAAAAATATGTTTTTTTGTAATATCAATGCCTTTTACTACAGGAAAAACTGGAATTTTAGCTGTTTCATAATCTTTTATCCTCATAAGAGCAATAGAATAAAAATGAGACATTTGCCAAAATATAAAAATTATAAACAATAATACAGAACATATATCAATATTATTAGAAACCGCTGTATAACCAATAACAGATGGCATAGATCCAGAAAAACTTCCAATTAATGTTGAATAAATTGATTTTCTTTTATACCATAAAGTATATAAAACTACATAAATAAAAAATCCTAAAATTGATAAAATCATTGATAAAAAATTAACTAATATTCCTAATATTAATATTCCTAATATTCCCAAAAAACAAGCAAAAACTAGCACTGATAAAAAAGGAAGTAATTTTTTTGATAAAACTCTTTGATGCGTACGACTCATTTTCTTATCTAAATCACAATCAATTAAATTATTAAAAATACAAGCTGAAGCAATAACACAGGAAACACCTAAAATAGTATAAAAAAACAAAAACCAATTAAAAAAAGTATGTTTTGATGCTAATGCAAAACCTCCTATAATTAAAATTATATTACCAGTAACAATCCCAGGTTTAATAATCTCTAAATAATAACTAAACATAAATTTTATATTATTCATTATGCAGTATGAGTAACATGATGGTTTAAATTATACATAATCCATATAGAACCAAACGTCACAATAAAAATAATTATTATAACAAATAATAAAGCAATAAGATTAAATCGTGTTTTTAAAGAAAAATCTAAATGTAAAAAATATATAAAATGAACTATAATTTGACTAATGGCGCATATTAATATAATTGTATAATTTATATGATTAGAAAAAATTTTTTGTATTGCTAAAAAAAATGGAATTATTGTTAGTATTAAAGATAAAAAAAATCCTAATAAATAAGATTTTATCTCTGTATTATGTGATTTAATAAAATTATACATTAAACCGCTCCACTCAAATAAACAAAGGTAAAAACACAAATCCATATAATATCTAAAAAATGCCAAAACATATTAAAACATAAAATTCGAGTACAAATAGAGTTGGTTAATCCTAATTTTTTAATTTGATAAAAAATAGATAATATAAAAATTAAACCAAAAAGCACATGAATGCCATGGGTACCAACTAAAGTAAAAAAAATAGAAAAAAAAGCATGTTTATCAGGACTACAATCCTTTAATATTAGATCATAAAATTCATTTAATTCCATAAATAAAAAAACAGAACCTAAACAAAAAGTTATTAATAAAAATGAAAAAATCATTTTTATATTTTTTTGATTCATAGCTATAACAATGAAACCACACGATAAAGAACTAATCAATAAAACAAATGTTTCTAATAAAACAAAATACAAATTAAAAATTTTATTACTAATAAAATTAATAGGTATATTAGAAGCAATAATTACATACATAGCAAATAAAACCGCAAAAATAATAGAATCACTCATTAAATATATCCACATGCCAAAAGATTTATTACTATTTAGTAGTGTATCTTTAACATTTTCATTCGATTCATTATCATATAATGATATATTTTTTTTTATGTTTTTTATCATTGTAAACCTTCTTTTTTACAACTTCTTATTGTAATACTTACTTATTAATATTTTTATAACGTTGAGATTCAATTTTTTTTATATCTTCTACTAATATACTATATTCAGTTTCTTCATGAAGACTTGTCCAAAAAAAACTAACAAGAATACTTAAAAAAGATAAAAAACATAACCATGTTATATGCCAAACTGCTGAAAAACCAAATAATAAAGAAAAAAGCGCAATTATAAAACCTAATCCTGTATTTTTAGGCATGTGAATTTCATTATATTCAGTTTCATCTATTATTTTCTTAATATTCTTGTTTTTTTTAGTTTCCCAAAAATGATCTCTATCTATAACTATAGGAATTTTTGCAAAATTATAAAAAGGAGCAGGTGAAGATGTAGACCATTCTAAAGTTCTACCATCCCAAGGATCTCCAGTAATATCTAAGTTATCTTGACGATCTCGTATTGAAACATAAAATTGAATAACTTGACAAATTATTCCTATTCCGATTAAAAAAGCACCGAAAGCTGCTATGGATAATAAAAAATGAAAATTATAATCAATATTTTGACTTAAACGACGAGTCATTCCCATTAATCCTAAAAAATATAACGGTATAAATGCTAGAAAAAATCCTATAATCCAAAACCAAAAAGCACGTTTTCCCCATTTTTCGTTTAAAATAAATCCAAATAATTTTGGAAACCAATAATTGATTCCAGCAAAACATCCAAAAACAACTCCTCCAATTATCACATTATGAAAATGCGCAACTAAAAATAAACTATTATGCAAAATAAAATCAGCTGGAGGCATTGATAATAATACACCTGTCATTCCGCCAATAGAAAAAGTTATCAAAAAACCTAACGTCCATAACATTGAAGAATGAATTAAAACACGACCTTGATACATCGTAAATAACCAATTAAAAATTTTTACTCCAGTAGGAATCGCTATAATCATAGTAGTAATACCAAAAAATGCGTTAACATTAGCTCCTGCACCCATAGTAAAAAAATGATGAAGCCAAACAATAAAAGATAAAATAGTAATAGATAAAGTTGCCCATACTAAAGATACATAACCAAATAAACGTTTTTTAGAAAAAGTTGCTACTACTTCTGAAAATATACCAAATACTGGTAATACTAAAATATATACTTCTGGATGTCCCCAAATCCATATTAAATTAACATACATCATAGCATTACCACCTAAATCATTAGTAAAAAAATGAAAATTAAAATAACGATCTAAAGTCAGTAATACAAGAGTAATAGTTAAAACTGGAAAAGAGATAACAATAAGTATATTAGTACATAAAGAAGTCCAAGTAAAAACTGGCATTTTAAAAAAAGACATGCCAGGAGCTCTCATTTTTAAAATGGTAACTAAAAAATTAATTCCTGTTAGAGTCGTACCAATACCAGATATTTGTAAACTCCAAATCCAATAATCTACTCCAACACCTGGACTATATTTAATGCCTGATAGTGGAGGATAAGCTAACCAACCTGTTTGTGCAAACTCTCCTATTCCTAAAGATAAAGTAAGCAGTACAGCACTACTAACGTTTAACCAAAAACTTAAACTGTTTAAAAAAGGAAATGCCACATCACGAGCACCAATTTGCAAAGGAACAACTAAATTCATTAAACCTATTACAAGTGGCATAGCTACAAAAAAAATCATTATTACACCATGAGCTGTAAATATCTGATCATAATGATGTGGTGGTAAAAATCCCTCATAACCTGCTGATGAAATTACTTGTTGAGTCCTCATTAACACTGCGTCTACAAAACCACGAAAAAGCATGACGAATGCTAATATACAATACATAATAGATATTTTTTTATGATCAACTGTAGTAAACCATTCAGACCATAAATATTGCCATTTTTTATAATAAGTAATAGCAGATATGACAGATAAAAAAATCAGTATAATAATACTATATGTTACCATTATAATTGGTTCATGATAAGGTATAGCATTAAACGTTAATTTTCCAAACATTTTAAATTTCTCCTCTTGAATTATTCTTGGTTAAAAATATTTTAACCTGAAAAATTAAAATGCTTAATAAGAAATTGATTTATAATTTGATCAAATAAATTTTTTTTAACATAAGAAAAATATTCTATTGAATAATTTTCGTTCGGAATAGATATTTTATTAAACATCTTCATCGTGTTTAATTTTTTAGAAGAATTTTTTATTTTTTTTATCCAACTTATAAAAAAAGCATCATCTGAGACAGACGTAGCAGTAAATTTCATATTAGAAAAACCTTTTCCACTATAATTTGATGATATTCCTTGATATTTTCCTGGTTTATTAGCAATTAAATTTAACTTTTCTATCATTCCAGGCATAGCATATATTTGACTTCCGAGAGAAGGAATAAAAAAAGCATTCATAACAGAGTTTGAAGTAATTCTAAAAGAAACAGGTCTATTTACAGGAAACATGATTTCATTAATAGTTGCAATATGATAATCTGGATAAATAAACAACCATTTCCAATCCAATGCAATTACATCAATTTTTATAGGATCGTAGACAGATGAGATTGGTTTTTTAGGTTCTAATTTATGAGTATAAGTCCAAGTTAAAAAAGCCAAACAAGAAATTATTAAAATTGGGATCACCCATACTATTATTTCTAAATTTCTTGAATCAGACCAATTAGGCTTATATATTTCATTAATGTTGGTTGAACGATATTTCAATGAAAAATATACCGTCATAAAAATCACAGGAATAACAATAAACAACATCATTACAAATGATATCAAGATCAATGAAGATTCTTGTATAGCAATAGTTCCACGAGGATTTAATAAGCCACTATCACAGCCAGTAAATATAAAAAATATTAGTGTTAATGATAATATTTTTAAAATACGTTTATAATTTAAAAATGTCATTCAAAAACCTCAAGATAAAATAATTTTTTACTAAAAATTCTTAGTTTAATTTTTTCAATGCATAAAAATATTTTTTACAAAAAAAGTAATATTCGTGAAATAATTGAATTTTTTTTTAAAAATTGATAAAATTTAAAAAAATATCTTTAGATAAAATATTTAAAAATTAAAAAAACAGGAAATAAAATTAATTAATGATCTTAAAAAAAATAAAAAACTATTTAAAATCTCAAATAAAAATTACTTTCATTAAAATTAACAACAATAGTCATTTACATCATAATTTAAAAAAAAGTTTTACACACTTAAGTATAATTATTATTAGTAATGATTTTATTAATCAAAAAACAATTAATAGACATCGTATAATTTTTTCAAAAATATCGCAAATAATAAAAGAAAAAATATATTCAATTACATTACATGCTTATACTGAAAACGAGTGGAAAGCAAGACAATACAAAATAAATGAAAATCCTGAATGTTTCAAAGGCAAATAATATTTTTTTAGTTTTTAGAATAAAGAAAAAAATAAAGTAAATTTAATTAAATAATTATTGAAAAATTTGTATAAAAAAATTATTACTACTAAATTAAATATTACTATTAACTAAATTACTATTAACTAATAGTTCAAATAAAAATATCATCAGAATTTTCAATACTATTAAAAATTTTAAATATACAGATAACAGTAATTGTTCAAGGTAATAAAAATGAAATTTTTTGTAGAAAAAGATCAAAAATTAGGCCATCGTGTAAAAATTAATATTCCAAAAAAAATTGTAAACGATGCTATTTTTAAAGAACTTATAAAAATTAGTAAAAAATCTAATATTAATGGATTTAGAAAAGGTAACATTCCTATTAAAATTATACAAAAAAAATATGGTAATGCTGTTTATTATGATGTATTTAAACAACTAATGCAAAAATTTTTTTTTGAATTTATAGATAATAAAAAAATTAAAGTTATTGGTTCCCCAAGATATTATATGAAGAAAGAAGAAGAATTAGGAACAGAATATTTTGAATATTCTGTAATATATGAAATATATCCAAAATTTTGTATAGAAGATATAAAAAATATACAAGTGAAAAAAATAACAGCAAATATTACAGATGAAGACATTAAAAGAAATATAGAAAAAAATAAAACAAATATAAAAAACCTTTGGAATATAGAAAATAATAAAGCAATTAAATTTTATGATCGCATAACCATTAATTATGATGTTTATGAAAAAAACAAGAATCTAGAAGATTTTAATAAAAAAAATATTAGATTCATTATAGGTCACAATACATTAATACCTCAATTAAATGAAAAATTAATTAATCATTTTGTTAATGATATTATTTTTTTAAAAATAAAATTTCATAAATTTTATCCAGAAGAAAAATTACAAAATAAAGACATAATATTTAAAATAAAAATAGTAAAAATTGAAAAAAAGCAAGAAATAGAATCAGAAGAAAACATTCTTAATAAAAACATAATTTCTGAAGTAAAAATTCAAAATATAAAAAATAATTTTATTTTTCAAATAAATAAAATAACTGAGCAATATTTAGAAGATCAAATTATACAAAAAATCATTAAACAAAATATCATCGTAATACCTCCAATTTTATTTCAAGAAGAAAGAAAAAAAATATACAAACAATATCAAAAAGAGTTTCAAAAAGAAATAAAAAAAAATATTTTGGAACAAAAATATCATATCAATATTGATTTAAAAACCAAAAAAAGACTATCTCTTCAAATTATTATAGATAAAATTATTTCTGATAATAAATTATCTCCAGATGAAAAAAACGTACAATCATTAATTAAAAAATTATCTTTAAATTATAAAAATCCAATAGAAATTATTAATTTATATAATAAAAATCAAAATCTACAAAATACAATCAAAAATATTGATTTAGAAAATCAAGCTATAAATTTATTAAAAAAAAGCATTCAAATTATAAAAAAAAATTATACATTCAATGAATTTATAAATTATAAATGGAAAAATTATGAAGAACTGACGATATAATGAATTCTATGCTATCTTCTAAAATTATAATTTTTTATAGTATATTACTATTTGATGTATTAACTAAAATTAGTTTAGTAAATATTAATAATATATTGTATTGTTATCTAAAAATACTAAATTTTTATCAGGAATTAAAAATGTTATATAATTATAATACAAAAAAATTGTATTCAACACTCATTCCTATGGTTGTAGAACAGCATTCTAGAGGAGAGCGTTCATACGATATATATTCAAGATTATTAAAAGAAAGAATTATTTTCATTACTGGTGCCATTGAAGACAGCATGGCAAATAACATTATAGCTCAAATATTATTTTTAGAAGCAGAAAATCCAGAAAAAGATATATTTTTGTATATTAACTCTCCTGGAGGAATTATTACATCCGGAATGTCTATTTATGACACAATGCAATTTGTTAAACCAGATATTAACACTATTTGTATAGGACAAGCATGTTCAATGGCTGCTTTATTACTGACATCTGGAACTAAAAGAAAAAGATTTTCTTTACCAAATTCAAAAATTATGATTCATCAACCATTAGGTGGATGTCAAGGACAAGCTTCAGACATTGCTATTCATGCACGAGAAATAATGGAAATGAAAAAAAAATTAAATCAATTAATGTCATTTCATACAGGTCAATCTATAAAAAAAATAAACAAAGATACTGAACGCGATTGTTTTTTATCAGCAGATGAATCAATTCAATATGGATTAATTGATTTTATTTTAAAACAACGTCAATAAAAAATAAAACATGAATAAAACAAAATATATATAGAATCTATTTACTCGAAAATATAAAAGTATAAAAAAGAGGTCAAAGTATGACAGATAAGAGTAAAGAAAATTCTCACAAACTTCTTTATTGTTCTTTTTGTGGAAAAAACCAAAAAGAAGTAAAAAAGTTAATAGCTGGTCCAGCAGTATATATATGCGATGAATGCATTAAATTATGTAATGATATTATTACTGAAGAAAACATAAAAAATAAAACAACAGAAACTAAATACAAAATAAATTATTTACCTACACCACATGAAATCAAAAAACATCTTGATCATTATGTAATTGGACAAGATCATACTAAAAAAATTTTATCTGTTGCTGTTTATAATCATTATAAACGTCTTCGTAATTTCACTGAAAACATAGATTCGGTTGAATTAGGAAAAAGTAATATTTTATTAATAGGACCTACTGGCAGTGGAAAAACTTTATTAGCACAAACACTTGCTAAATTCTTAGATGTACCTTTCACTATTACAGATGCAACTACTTTAACAGAAGCAGGTTATGTAGGAGAAGATGTTGAAAATGTAATACAAAAACTTTTACAAACATGCAAATATGATGTAAAAAAAGCAGAATTAGGCATTATTTATATAGATGAAATAGATAAAATAGCAAGAAAATCAGATAATCCCTCAATTACTCGAGATGTTTCTGGAGAAGGAGTTCAACAAGCTTTATTAAAATTAATTGAAGGAACTTTAGCATCTGTTCCTCCTCAAGGCGGACGAAAACATCCGCAACAAGAATTTTTACAAGTAAATACATCAAATATTCTATTTATATGTGCTGGTGCATTTTCAGAATTATCTAAAATAATTTCTAAAAGACTAAATACAGAAACAAAAATTGGTTTTAACGCTTCTGTTAAGAAAAAAAAACAAACTACATCAGAAGACTTATTATTAAAACAAGTAGAACCTAAAGATTTAATAAAATTCGGATTAATTCCTGAATTTATTGGTCGATTGCCAATAATAACTATATTAAATGAATTAACTGAAGAAGCTTTAATTGAAATATTATGTAAACCTAAAAATGCTTTAATTAAACAATATCAAACATTATTTCAATTAGAAAAAATACAATTAGAATTTAATAAAAAATCTATTATAGCTATTGCAAAAAAAGCACTGCATAAAAAAACAGGTGCTAGAGGATTGCGATCAATTATTGAAAGTATATTGCTTGACATTATGTATGAGCTACCATCTATACCTAATATAAAAAGAGTTTTAATTGACGAATTTGTTGTTAATAATCATTCATCGCCAAAAATAATATATGAAAAAACAAATCACACAAAACATCAGATAAATAAAAAAATATTTGATGATCTTAAAAAATAAAAATTTTTACTTTTTATTTTATCAAACGCTTAGTATTAAAAAATAAGTGACTATTCTGAAGTCTTATCTGATAATAGATATAATTATATAATTCTTAGATATTATATCTTATAAAAAGAATAAATATCGGAAATTCAACTAAGAGAGAGCTCTATGAATTCTGAGTGTTCTGAACGCATTAAAATCCCTGTATTACCATTAAGAGATGTAGTCATATATCCTTATATGGTTATTCCATTATTTGTAGGTCGTAAAAAATCAATTCAATGTATTGAAAGCTCTATGAATAATGATAAAAAAATAATGTTAATTGCACAAAAAGAAGCCTCCAAAGATGAGCCTACTACAGATGATTTGTTTAATGTAGGAACTATTAGTTCAATTTTACAAATGTTAAAATTACCAGATGGTACAATAAAAGTATTAATAGAAGGTTTGCAACGTGCTTCTGTTAAAAATCTAATAAATAATGGACAACATTTTATTGCAGATATAGAATTAATTGTTTCTCCTACTCTTTTAGAAAAAGATCAAGAAGTTTTAATTCGCACAACAATTAATCAATTTGAATCTTATATTAAACTTAATAAAAAAATTCCATCGGAAATATTAAACACTCTTAATAATATTAAAAATTCAGAAAAACTAGCTGATATTATTGCCGCACATATGCCATTAAAATTAAACGATAAACAATCTGTTTTAGAAATATATAATATTAATGAAAGATTAGAGTTTTTAATGGCAATAATGGAAACAGAAATAGACTTATTACAAGTAGAGAAAAGAATTAGAAATCGTGTTAAAAAACAAATGGAAAAAAGTCAGAGGGAATATTATTTAAACGAACAAATAAAAGCTATTCAAAAAGAACTAGGTGATATGGATGAAATTCCAGATGAAAATAAAATTTTAAAAAGAAAAATTAAAGCATCAAAAATGCCTAAAGAAGCTAAAGAAAAAACTGAATCAGAATTACAAAAATTAAAAATGATGTCACCTATGTCAGCAGAAGCAACAGTAGTAAGAAGTTATATTGAATGGATGATACAAATACCTTGGTACGTTAAAACAAAAATAAAAAAAGATATTAAAAAAGCGAAGGAAATTCTTGATATAGATCATTTTGGATTAGAAAAAGTTAAAGATAGAATTTTAGAATATTTAGCCGTACAAAGTCGACAAAATAAAGTTAAAGGTCCTATTTTATGTTTAATTGGACCGCCAGGAGTAGGAAAAACTTCTTTAGGAAAATCTATTGCAAGATCTACAGGAAGAAAATATATAAGAATGGCTTTAGGAGGAATAAGAGATGAAGCCGAAATTAGAGGTCATAGAAGAACATATATAGGATCTATGCCTGGAAAATTAATCCAAAAAATGGCAAAGGTAAAAGTTAAAAATCCTTTATTTTTATTAGATGAAATTGATAAAATGTCTTGTGATATAAGAGTAGACCCTGCTTCTGCCTTATTAGAAGTATTAGATCCCGAACAAAATATAGCTTTTAATGATCATTATTTAGAAGTTGACTATGATTTGTCAGATGTAATGTTTGTAGCTACATCTAATTCTATGAATATACCTGCTCCATTATTAGATCGCATGGAAATTATTCGTCTTTCTGGTTATACTGAAAATGAAAAATTAAATATAGCAAAAAAATATTTATATCCAAAACAAGTAGAAAGAAACGCTCTTAAAGAAGATGAATTAATAATTACTGATTGTGCAATAATTAATATTATTCAATATTATACTCGTGAAGCAGGAGTGCGTAATTTAGAGCGTGAAATTTCTAAAATCTGCCGTAAGGTAGTAAAAAATTTACTATTAGATAAATCTTTAAAACAAATTAAAATTAGTCGTAAAAACTTAAAAAATTTTCTAGGAATCAAACGATTTGATTATGGCAGAACTAATAGTATTAATCAAATTGGTCAAGTCATTGGATTGGCATGGACAGAAGTAGGTGGAGAACTTTTAACAATTGAAACAGCTTCAGTTTCTGGAAAAGGAAAACTAATATATACAGGTTCTTTAGGTGAAGTAATGCAAGAATCTATTCAAGCCGCATTAACTGTTGTTAGATCTCAAGCAGATAAATTAGGTATTAAAAAAGATTTTCATGAAAAATATGATATTCATGTGCATGTTCCTGAAGGAGCAACGCCAAAAGATGGTCCAAGTGCAGGTATAGCAATGTGTACTGCAATAGTATCATCATTAACAAAAAACTCTGTAAAATCTAATATTGCAATGACTGGAGAGATTACTTTACGTGGACAAGTTCTGCCAATTGGAGGACTAAAAGAAAAATTATTAGCAGCACACCGTGGAGGAATAAAAAAAGTATTAATTCCATATGAAAATAAACGTGATTTAGAAGAAATACCTCAAAATATTATTACAGGATTAAAAATATATCCGGTAAAAAATATTAAAGAAGTTTTAAAATTAGCATTAGAACAAACTCCATATGTTTTATAACTAAAATAAATAATATCATAAAATTAAAAAATTTGGCTGACAAAAAATTGTCAGCCTTTATATTTAAAAATAGGTAATATTATATAGAATCTTTAAATATTTAGGATTATATCATGATAAAATTTTTAAAAACACAATCAAGTCATATTATAATTAAAATAATTTTAGGAATAGTTATCTTATCTTTAATATTCAGCACTATGAATGGTTATATAAATCAAAATTCTGAAAAATATGTTGCTATAGTAAATGGTGAAAAAATTAGTTTGCAAACATTTAAAAATATGTATGCTTTTGAAAAAGAAAAACAAAAAAAAATTTTAGGAAAAAATTTTTTTAAATTAAGTAAAAATAAAAATTTTATCAATAAAACTTATAATGATATTTTATCTCAATTAATAAATAATGTTTTATTAGAACAATATACTAAAAAAATGCAATTTGAAATCAATGATTATAAAATAAAAGAAATAATACTAAACTCTTCTTTATTTCAAAAAGATCACCAATTCAATAAAGAAAAATATTTAAATTATCTTAATTCTATAAATTTAAGCAATCATGAATATATTAGTATTATTAAAACTAAAATAAATACTGAAAACTTAATAAATACTATTGCAAATAGTAATTTTATTTTAAAAAATGAACAAAAAAATATTTTAGAATTATTATCTCAAAAAAGAATATTTAGAAAATCTATTGTTAATGTTAATTCTGAAATATATAAACAAAACGTAACTGATAAAGAAGCTCAAGATTATTTTAATAAATACAAAAATAATTTTTATATTCCAGAAAAATTTAAAATCAATTATATTCAATTAACACCTAAAAAGTTTAAAACTACTGCTAATGAAGAAGAAATTCACAATTGGTATCTAAAAAATATCAATAAATACTCAACAAAAGAAAAAAGAAAATATAGTATTATTCAAACTAAAACTAGAAGTGAAGCATTGTTAATATTATCTAAATTACATAACAAACCAGAAGATTTTTTTAAAATAGCTAAAGAAAATTCAATAGATCCTATTTCATCTAAAAATAGTGGAAGCATTGGATGGATCACAATAGATTTAATACCAAATGAAATTAAAAATGCTAATTTAAATAAAAAAAATGAAATATCTCATATTATTTCATTTCGTAACAATTTTATAATTGTTAAATTAGATGACATAATTCCTCCTAAACAAAAAAAAATCAATGAAGTACATGATATTATTAAAAAAGAAATAGAAAAAGAAAAATCATTAAACTTATATCATAAATTACAAAATAAAATATCTGATACTATTAAAAATAAATCAAATCAATTTGACATAATTCTTCAAGAAAATAATTTATCTTTTCAAAATACAGATTGGTTTGACAAAAATTCAATTCCTAAAACATTAAACATTCCTATATTAAAAAAGATTATTTTTAATATTCAATCATTAAATAAAGATAGCATACTTAAATCAGATCCGCATTTTGTTACATTAAGAGACAATCAATCGTTTTTAATTAAAATTAAAGATTTTCAAAATAAAAAAATGCAAGTATTTTCAAATGTTAAAAAAAATATTATACAAAAGATAAAGTTTATAAAAGCAACACAAGCAACAAAACAAAAAGCAGAAAAAATTATTTATCAGCTAAAAACAGGAAATACTGATTTATTTAAAAAATCCAATCTTTATTTTAGTAATCCTCAAAGCATATCTCGTTATAATTCAAGTCCTATTACATCAATAATTTTTTCTTTACCACATCCTAAAAAAGGAAAAAAAATATACACTTTATATCAAGATATCAATAAAAATTTTGTAATTATATCACTTGAAAAAATTTATAATAAAAATTTTTCTAAAAATGAAAAAAATATTATCATTGAATATTTAGAAAAAAATAACACTGAAACAATGTTTAATTCTATTCTTGAAAATCTTCGTAAAACATCAATAATTGAATATGAAAAAATAGATGAGATATAAAATTTTTAAAAAACTATTTTTTACTAATATTTTATTATTAGTACAAATAACTTTATATTAATTTAAAAATATCATAAATAAATTATAATAGTTTCATTTTTGTTTTCATGCTTTTCATGTAATAAGAATAATTTAGTTTCCATTGATTAAAGCCTTTGTGTCTAAGAATGCATGAACGACATGTACCACAACCTTTTCCTGGAAAACCATTATAACAAGTAACGGTTTGGTTTAAAATAATATCAGTACTATTCCAATAATCTGATAAAGCCCATATTTCTGCTTTATTTAAATTTATAAGAGGGGTTTTAAAAAAAATATTAGAATTCATTCCAATATTGATAACGTTATTCATATTTTTAATAAATTGATTTTTACAATCAGGATAACCAGAAAAATCAATTTCATTAACACCCAAAACTATTGTATTAATATTATTACTATAAGCATATATAGAAGCTAACGTTAAAAATAAAATATTACGACCAGGAATAAATGTGCTTGGCAAAGAAGTATCTAATGGATGATTGCTATCAATTGAAATTTTTTCTCTAGTCAAGCTGCTAATAGATATATTTTGTAAATATCTAATGTCTAAAACTATATGATCTTTTATTCCTAATTTTTTTGATATAACAAGAGAACAATTAATTTCAGATTTATGTAATTGATTATAGTCAAAAGTTATACAGTGAACTTCTTTACATATATGAGTATAATGTATTAAACAAGTTGTAGAATCTTGTCCACCGCTAAAAATTATCAATGCTTTTTTCATTTTTTTATAAGTTATAAAGTTTTAAAAATATATTTTTCTAAAGAAAAATTAAAGATTTATCAAAAAAAGAAATGATAAGATATAATCTTTAGAAAAAATATAGAGAAAAATATTTTTTATATTAACACATAACATAAAATCATTTTTATTTAAAATATTTACTCAACTATAAAATTATAATGTTGAAGAATATTTATAAATATTTAACCCTTAGGATTGTTTTGTGAAATTGTTTAATCAGTTAAAATGGTTTTTTATACGAGAATGGAAAAGATATTTAGGAGCAATTTTATTGTTAATAATAATTGCTATTTTGCAACTATTTCCACCTAAAATAGTTGGTATACTTATCGATCTAATCATAAAAAAAAATATACATAGCTTACAAATGCTATCTTGGATAGCCACTATTTTATTGGTAGCAACTATAGTGTATATCCTACGTTACTTATGGAGAATTTTATTATTTGGTGCTTCTTATCAATTAGCTACAGAACTTAGAGTAAAATTTTATCGTTATTTTAGTCAACAAAGTGAAAAATTTTTTTTAAAAAACAGAACAGGAGATTTAATAGCTAGAGCAACTAATGATGTTGATCGTGTTGTTTTTGCTGCAGGAGAAGGTGTTTTAACATTAGTAGATTCACTAGTTATGGGTTTTTCCGTTTTAATAGTAATGAGTACTCAAATTAGTTTTTTATTAACCATAATATCTTTAATACCTATGCCTATTATGGCTATTTTAATTAAACAATATGGTAAAAAACTTCATAAGAGTTTTCGTCATGCTCAAAAATCTTTTTCTTTATTAAATAATCAAACACAAGAAATATTAACCAGCATTAGAATGATTAGAGCATTTGGATCAGAAGAATTTCAATTAAAAAAATTTAATGAAATTGTTATTAATGCAGGAGAAAAAAACATGGAAGTGGCTAAAATCGATTCGTATTTTGATCCTGTGATTTATCTATCAGTAGCATTTTCTAATTTACTAGCTGTTATAGGAGGAGGATGGTTAGTTTGGGAAGATCGCATCACAATAGGACAATTAACTAGTTTCATTATGTATCTTGGATTAATGATTTGGCCAATGCTAGCATTAGCATGGATGTTTAATATAGTAGAGAGAGGCAGTGCAGCTTGGGATAGAATATATTCTATTATTAATAAAGATTTATATATTAAAGATGGCAATCAAATTGTTTCGTCTTATTCTAGTATATTAAAAATTAATATTAATGCATTTTATTATCCTAACAATCATGTTCCATCTTTAAAGAATATAAATCTTATTCTTGAACCAGGAAATACTATTGGCATTTGTGGTCCTACAGGATCTGGAAAAACTACTTTGATAAAGCTTGTTCAAAGACAATTTAAATGCAATAAAGAAGAGATAACATATAATTCTATATCATTATCAGAATTAAAAATTGATTCTTGGAGAAGTAAAATTGCAGTAGTAAATCAAAATACTTTTTTATTCTCAGAAAGTATAGCTAATAATATTAGTTTAGGAAAACCTTATGCTTCTCACAAAGAAATTGAAGAAGCTGCAAAATTAGCTGATATACATAAAGATATAATACACTTACCTCAAGGATATAAAACTGAAGTAGGAGAACGTGGTATTATGTTATCAGGTGGCCAAAAACAACGTATTGCAATAGCACGGGCTTTGTTATTAAATACAGAAATATTAATATTAGATGATGCTCTTTCTGCTGTAGATGGTCAAACAGAAAATAATATCTTAAATAATATTGAAAAATGGAAAAAAAATGGACATTCTTTAATTATTATAGCACATCGTTTATCTGCATTAATTAACTCAGATGAAATTATAGTAATAAAAAGTGGTTCAATTATACAAAGAGGTAATCATTTAAAATTAATTCAAGAAAAAAATTGGTATCAATCAATGTATTATTATCAAAAATTAGAAACAGAACTTGAGGATGATTAAAAAATAGGTGAAAAATTTATAAAATGAAGCATTTAATCCAATTTTGGCCAATTTTAAAACGTTTATTAATTTATATAAAACCTTATAAAAAAAAAATAATTTTAGCATTTATTTTTCTTTTAAGCGGATCTATTTCAGAAGTTTTAGGTCCAATGTTAATAAGTTATTTTATCAATAATATCTTATCTAAACATGTATTTCATATAAAAATTATATTAATAATTATTATTTTATATATAATGTTGCAAGTATTATCAGTATTTTTCAACTATTTTCAAAGTATTTTATTTAATAAAATTGCAGTAAAAATAATTAATAAATTACGTCAAGATATTATGTATTCTGCATTACAACAACCTATTAGTGAATTTGATTCTCAACCTATTGGTCAAATGATTTCTAAAGTTACTAATGATACTGAAGCAGTAAAAGAACTATACGACACAGTAGGACCTACTCTTTTTAGAAGTACAACATTAATTTGTATTATATTATTTGCAATGTTCACTCTTGAATGGCGTATGGCGATGGTAGCGTTAATAATTTTACCATTAGTTGCAACATTAATGTTAATTTATCAGTATTATAGCACTCCAATTTTAAGAAAAGTAAGATATTATTTAGCTGATATAAATAACAAATTTAATGAAACTATTAATGGAATAAATGTTATTCAACAATTTCGTCAAGAAAAAAGATTTGAAAAAAATATAAAAGAAAGTAGTGATTTACATTATTTAGAACGTATGAAAGTATTAATATTAGATAGTTTATTATTAAGACCATTACTCAGCTTATTGTCTGCTTTAATACTATGTAGTTTTATTTTTTTATTTAGTTTTTTTCCAGTTGAAACATGTGAAATAGGTACATTATACGCTTTTATTACTTATCTTGGAAGACTCAATGAACCTTTAATTACTATTACTATACAACAATCGATACTACAACAATCAATCGTTGCAGGAGAAAGAGTATTTTCTTTAATTGATTCCCCAAAACATAAATATGGAAAAAACACAAATCCGTTTAAAAGCGGCAAAATTAATATAAAAAATATCAATTTTAACTATAAAAACTCTTCTAAAAATGTATTAAAAAATATAAATATTGATATATCTTCAAAAAACTTTGTTGCTTTTGTAGGACACACTGGAAGTGGAAAAAGTACTTTAGTAAATTTATTAATGGGATATTATCCTATAAAACATGGTCAAATATATTTAGATGATAAATCTATTGATTCAATAAGTCATTATGTGTTAAGACAAAATATATCTATAGTACAACAAGATCCAATAATTCTTTCAGATACTATCTTTGCTAATATTACATTAGGAAGAAAAATATCTGAAGAAAAAGTATGGAAAATATTAGATCAAGTTTATCTTGGATCTTTAGTAAAATCTATGCCAAAAGGTATTTATTCTTTATTAGGAGAAGAAGGAAGTAATTTATCTGTAGGTCAAAAACAATTATTAGCTATTGCTAGAATATTAGTTTCTTATCCAAAAATACTTATATTAGATGAAGCTACTGCTAACATTGATTCTGGAACAGAAAAACTTATTCAAAAAACATTATTATCCATTCAAAAAAAATCTACAATAATAGTTATTGCACATAGACTTTCAACAATTACTCAAGCAGATTTAATAGTAGTTTTAAAAAAGGGGCAAATTGTCGAATTTGGAAAACATAAAAAATTATTAAATAATAAAAGTTATTATTGGAAAATGTATAAATTTCAGTCATCTAAAATTTAGAAGCTTCTGTTAGCTGAATTAGAACACCTGAATTAATTGATATGGCTGCTTTCTTCCGAACCTGACCAAATGTTCAATTTTACAGTGTTTAAGGCTAACAGAAAACTTCATTTTTGAATGTTAATATTATAAATATTTTAAATTTATATTACTGTATCTATTCTATAGATTAAATCTAATATTTACAACTAATTTTTATATAAAATATATATATTTAAAAAAAATTATAAAATAAACAAGAGTGCTTTCATAATACAATGAATATTGATAGGATATTATTTTTACAGAATATTATCAAATTTATATGAATTATGAAATATTAGCTCGAAAATGGCGTCCACAATCTTTTAAAGAAATAATCGGTCAAAAACATATTATCACTGCTATATCTAATGGATTATCTCTTGGTCATATTCATCATACATGGTTGTTTTCGGGAACAAGAGGAATTGGAAAAACAACTATAGCTCGATTACTTGCAAAAAGTTTAAATTGTACAAAAGGCATATCATCTAATCCTTGTAGAAAATGTACTATTTGTCAAGAAATAGAAAAAGGATTATGTTTAGATGTTCTTGAAATAGATGCAGCTTCTAGAACAAAAGTAGAAGATCTAAGAGATATATTAGATAATATTTATTATGCTCCAACCAAAAGTCGTTTTAAAGTTTATTTAATTGACGAAGTACATATGCTTTCTCGTCATAGTTTTAATGCATTACTTAAAACTCTTGAAGAACCTCCTAAACATGTAAAATTTATTTTAGCAACCACTGATATTGAAAAAATTCCTAAAACTATTATTTCTCGTTGTTTATGTTTTAAATTAAAAACACTATCTGAAAACAATATTTTTGATTTATTAAAAGATGTGGTAGACAAAGAATTTGTTTATTCTGATCGAGATTCTTTAGAAAAAATATCTTATTATGCTAAAGGAAGTGTGCGCGATGCTCTTAATTTATTAGAAAATGCAATAAATTTAGGAAATGGTAACATATATATAAAAAATGTAATAGAAATGTTAGGTCTTCCGCCAAGAAAATATGCTTTTTTTTTAACTAGTGCTATTTTAAAAAAAGATTTAAAACAAACGATTTTCCTGTTAAATAAAATAAATAGTCTAGGAGTAGAATGGGAAGAAGTTTTAATAGAAATATTACGTTTTTTATATCATATAACTATATCACAATCTTTTTCAATAGAGTTAGAAAAAAATTTTTCTCAAACATATAAAAATCATATTAATAAAATTGCAAAAAATACTAATAAAAAAAATGTTCGTTTATGTTATCAAATATTATTAAATGGAAGAAAAGAATTAAAATTTTCTCCTAGTCAAAAAATAGGAGTAGAAATGGCTATATTTCGAGCAATTTCAGAAATGTAAGTTAGAATGTTGAATGCTATTTTAGTGATAAAATATTAAAATTTTTTAAAATAAGATTTAAAATTATTAATTACATTTTAAAAAAATATTTTTAATAAGATACTTTAAAAATTAGCAAAAAGAGAATAAAAAATATGTTTACTAAAAATGGTTTAGGTAATTTAATGAAACAAGCACAACAAATGCAAGAAAAAATGACAAAAATTCAAGATGAAATAGCAAAAATGGAAGTTACAGGAGAAGCAGGAGCAGGATTAGTTAAAGTAACCATAAATGGTGCACACAATTGCAGAAGAGTAGAAGTAGATCCAAGTCTCTTGCAAGATGATGATAAAGATATGCTAGAAGATTTAGCAGCTGCTGCGTTTAATGATGCAGCAAGAAGAATATCTGAAGCACAAAAAAAGAAAATGTCTGCTATATCTACAGGAATGCAATTTCCAAGTGGTTTTAACATACCGGTATAAATATAATTTTATATATGACTGAATGCTAATTTTTCATTTTTTTTATATATAAATAATTATAAAAAAGGTTAACTTATGAAACAAAACAAAACACAAGTATATAATTTTCAATCAGAAGTAAAACAATTATTACATTTAATGATTCATTCATTATATTCTAACAAAGAAATTTTTTTAAGAGAATTAATATCAAATTCATCAGATGCAATAGATAAACTAAGATTTTCTTCTATATCATTACCAGAATTATATGAAAATGATACTGATGTAAAAATTCAAATTTCTATCAATAAAGCACAAAAAACATTAATAATTAGTGATAATGGTATTGGAATGACTAAAAAAGATACCATTGATAATCTTGGTACCATTGCTAAATCAGGAACAAAATCATTTTTACAATCTTTAAAAAAAATAAAAGATAAAAAAAATGAATTAATAGGAGAATTTGGAGTTGGTTTTTATTCATCTTTTATTGTATCAGATAAAGTTTCTGTTCGAACTAGATTTGCAGGTAAAAAACCAAATGAAGGAATATTATGGGAATCTTCAGGAGAAGGGGAATATAGTATTACTGATATTATAAAAAAAACTAGAGGTACTGAAATTACATTATTTTTAAAAAAAGAAGAAGAAGAATTTTTAGAAATATGGCGTATTAAAAATATTATTAGTAAATATTCTGATCATATTACAGTTCCAGTATATATACAAAATTACGATGAAAAAAATAAAACATATTTTTGGGAACAAATTAATAAAGCTAAAGCACTTTGGACATTAAATAAATCTTCTATTAATGACAATGAATACAAAGATTTTTATAAACATATTACTAATGATCAAAATGATCCACTTATATGGAGTCATAATCATGTAGAAGGAAATCAAGAATATATTAGTTTATTATATATTCCTGAAAAAGCAGCTTGGGATATATGGAATAGAGATAATAAGCATGGTTTAAAATTATACGTAAAACGTGTTTATATTATGGATAACTCTCAAGAATTTCTTCCTAATTATTTACGTTTTATAAGAGGATTGATAGATTCTAGTGATCTTCCTTTAAATATTTCTCGTGAAATATTACAAGGAAATTCTGTTACAGAAAATTTAAAAAAAGCTCTAATAAAGAGATCCTTAAATATGTTGACTAAACTCGCACAAGAGAATAGTGAAAAATATCAAATTTTTTGGAATCAATTTGGATTAGTTTTAAAAGAAGGACCTGCTGAAGATCAAGAAAATTTAAATAAAATCGCTCATCTTTTGCGTTTTGCATCTCTTAAAAATAATAGCTCTGAACAAAAATTATCTTTAAAAGAATATATTAATAACATGAATCCAAAACAAGATAAAATATATTATATTACTTCAGATAGCCATGAATCAGCTAAAAATAGTCCTCATTTAGAATTATTTAAAAAAAACAATATTGATGTTTTATTGTTATCTGATCGTATTGATGAGTGGATGATGAATTATCTTATTGAATTTGAAGGAAAAAAATTTCAATCTATTAGTAAAGAAGATTTATCATTAAATAAATTAACAGAAGAAAAAAAGATAAAAAATAATGAATTACCTAATGAAATGATTGATTTTTTAAAAAGATCAAAAAAAGCTCTTGGAGATAAAGTTAAAGACGTAAGATTAACATATAGATTAACAGAAACTCCTTGTGTTTTACTAAGTGATTCGAATGAAATGACAACACAAATGGCTAAACTTTTTTCTGCAGCAGGACAATCTGTACCGGAATTAAAATACATTTTTGAAATCAATCCAAATCATGCTTTAATACAGAAAATATGTTCTATACATAATGAAAATGAATTTAATGAATGGATTAAACTATTATTAGATGAAGCTTTACTAGCTGAAAAGGGTAATTTAGAAAATCCGCATAAATTTATTTCTAGAATAAACAAATTATTACTTATATAAAAAAATACGATTACTACTATATCATAGTAGTAATCTTAAAATTAACTAACATGTCAATAAGAAAAAATTATGCGTATTATTTTATTAGGTGCACCTGGAACAGGAAAAGGAACACAAGGGAAATTTATTACAAAAAAATATAACATTCCTCAAATATCTACAGGTGACATGCTGAGAAAAAATATTTATTTAAAAAATAAAATGGGAAAAATTATAAAAAATATTCTTGAAAAGGGCCATCTTGTTTCTGATGAAATTGTATGTAATTTAATACATGATAGAATTAAACAGAAAGATTGTACTAATGGTTTTATACTAGATGGTTTTCCAAGAACTCTAGAACAATATTCTTATTTATCTAAAAATCAAATAAAAATAGATTATGTCTTAGAATTAATTTTACCATATCATTTGATATTAGAACGTATATCAGGAAGACGTATACATGCTCAATCAGGACGTGTATATCATGTAAAATTTAAACCGCCTAAAATTAAAGACAAAGATGATTTAACTCAAGAATCATTAACAATAAGAGAAGATGACAAGGAAGAAAGTATTAAAAAAAGATTAAGAGAATATAAAAAAGAAACCTATCCACTAATTAATTGCTATTTAAATGAAAAAAAAAAATACAATCTAAAATTTTTTCAAATTAATGCTATTAATTCAATATCATGTATACAAAAACAAATAGAAAAGATTTTAAAGAAGTAAATTTTACTTTATTACAATAACAATTTTGCGTTCTACAGGATTTGAACCTGTGACCTACGGCTTAGAAGGCCGTTGCTCTATCCAACTGAGCTAAGAACGCATAAAAATTAGATTAAATCTAACATTAATATAATATATTTTTAAATAAATTGCTATTAATATATTTTAATATATTTAATAAATATATAATATATTTTATATATTTATATATTGTGAAAATTAAATAAAAACGAATCGAGTTAATTAATAATGCCAGCAATAATTATAAATGGTAATGCAATAGCAGAAAAAATCAAACTAAAAATTTTAAAAAAAGTAAATCAAAGAAAAAAAAACGGAAAAAAAACACCTGGATTAGCAATGATTTTAGTTGGAACTGATATTCCTTCAAAAATTTATGTGAACAAAAAAAAAATAGCATGTAAACAAGTTGGATTTTTTTCAGAATGCTGGTATTTTTCTGAAAATGTAAAAGAAATAGAACTTTTAAATCTTATCAAAAAATTAAATAATAATAATAATATAGATGGAATCTTAATACAATTACCTCTTCCTCAACAAATAAATTATTTAAAAATTTTAAGTAGCATTGTTCCTGATAAAGATGTAGATGGTTTTCATCCATATAATACAGGTTCGTTGTGTCAAAGAACACCAAAGTTACGAGCATGCACCCCTAAGGGTATTATTACCATGTTGAAATATAAAAACATAAAAACTCATGGATTACATGCAGTAATGGTAGGAGCATCTAACATTGTAGGAAGACCAATGAGTTTAGAATTATTATTAGCTGGATGTACTACTACTGTTACACATCGATTTACTAAAAATTTAAAAAATCATATTAAAAGAGCTGATTTAGTGATAGTAGCAGTTGGAAAACCAAATTTTTTAAAAGGAGATTGGATTAAAAGTGGTTCTATTATCATAGATGTAGGAATTAATAGATTAGAAGATGGAAAAATAGTAGGTGATGTAGATTTTAAAAATGCTTATTTAAAAGCTTCTTATATAACTCCTGTACCAGGAGGAGTTGGGCCTATGACGGTCGCTACACTATTGCAAAATACTTTAGAAGCTTGTGAAAAATATCATGATATTTAAAAGATTTTTATTTTTTTCTCCATATAGTTTTATTAGATAAATCTTTTAGCACTACATCTAAAGATGCTAATTTTTTTCTTATATTATCTGCTTCTTTCCATAATTTTGATTGTCTTGCTATATTTCTTTTTTCTATTAAAAATTCAATTTCTTTAATTACAGATGAATTTAATAAATTTTTTTGTTGTAAAAATACTTCTGGATCTTGCAATAAAAAGCCTAAACGATTTGCTAAAGATATTAATCTGAAAGCAAACTTACTTGACTTTAATGTATTTCTTTTTTTAAAAAAATTAATTTGACGTGCTATTTTAAAAAAAACTAAAAATACTTCAGGAGTATTAAAATCATTATTTATAGAATCATAAAATTGAAGTTCAAAATTCATACCTTCTTCATCATTACATAATGGCAAAATTTCATATAATGCTTCATATAAGTATTTTAATGATATATATGCTTGATTTAAACTTCCTTTAGAAAAATGAATAGGATGACGATAATGTGTTGAAAGAAAAAAATATCGCAAAACTTCAGCGTCATAATGTTTTAAAAGATCTCTTATAAGATAAGTATTTCCTAAAGATTTAGACATTTTTTGATTATTTGTTATTACCACTCCTGTATGCATCCAGAAATTTATTTTTGATTCTTTATTAAAAGATATAGATTGCGATCTTTCATTCTCGTGATGTGGAAAAATTAAATCAGATCCACCACCATGAATATCTATAGAATTTTTAAAAAAAACATTAGTAATAGCACTGCACTCAATATGCCAACCAGGACGTCCTTTTCCCCATGGAGAATTCCAAGAATGTTCTTTATTACTAGAAATTTTCCAAAGTACAAAATCTAAAGGATTTTTTTTCATATCATTTGATGGAATACGTATTCCAGATTTTAATAATGTTAAAGATTGACGAGATAACTTTCCATAATTATGATCACTATTGACAGAAAAAATAACATCACCTTTATGATTGATATACGCATTTTTACTTTTTATAAGTTTTTGAATAATTTTAATAATATCATCAATATAATCTGTAACACGAGGTTCTTGATCTGGAGGAAGTATACCTAATAAAAAAAAATCTTTATGCATTTCTTTTATCATAGAAGTTGTAAAAACATCAATTTTAGTATTTTGAATTATAGATCTTGAAATAATTTTATCATCAATATCAGTAATATTTCTGATATAGTTCACTTTAAAACCACAAGAACGAAAATAACGAACTATCATATCAAAAATAACAAAAGTACGACCATGACCAATATGACATAAATCGTATACAGTCACACCACATACATATAAATTAATTTTATTTTTTAGGATAGTCTTAAAACTTTCTTTTTTTTTAGTAAACGTATTAAAGATTTTTAACATAACTTAAATCCTATATAAATATTTTTAAAGATAGAAAAATATTTTATTTTCTGTATCATCAATATGATAAAATTATTTTTATTAAAATATTATAAAAAATTTTATTATAAAAAAATTTGGGATTAATAATGAAAACAAAATTACGAGAAATGTTAAAATTCCCTTGTTTTTTTACTTATAAGATCATTGGCTTAGCTCAACCTGAACTTATTGATCAAATAATAAAAGTCATTCAAATCCAGATTCCAGGAGATTATACACCTCAAGTTAAATCGAGTAATAGAGGTAATTATCTTTCTGTTTCAATTACAATATGTGCTAAAAATTTTGAACAAATTGAAGTTTTATATCATGAAATTAGTAAAATTAATATAGTTAGAATGGTTTTATAAAAAAAAGTAATTTTTGAAATATAGTACAGCCCTATTAAAGAGCCGTACTATAAAAAACATATTTATGCTTATATTATAAGAATGAAAAAAGATAAACAACTTTATAAACTAACAACATTAGCAGCAGATGGGCCTTTTGCTCCTTCAGTGATTTCAAATTCAACACTTTGACCTTCTGCTAAAGTTTTAAAACCATTGCTTTGTATAGCTGAAAAATGAACAAATACATCTTTACTTCCATCTTCTGGAGTAATAAAACCGAAACCTTTGGATTCATTAAACCATTTAACATTACCTTTAATCTTGGACATCTATATTACCTTCACATAAAAAAATATACTAAATTAAAAAAACATCAATCAATAATTATTGATTGTTTTATCATAAAAAAATTTAAATTCTAAATAGATTAACATGTAAATTTATTGTTATCTAGAAAGTAATTTACTTTTAAAAAATCTTCATTTAAAATTTTAATAAAAAATATTTTTACATTTTAATACTATACTATTGATAAATTAAAATAGTAATACATTTTTTAAAAAATTTATTTTACATATAAAAAAACCCGAAAAAAATTTCGGGTTTTTTTTGCCTGGATTTTACCTACTCTCACACGGGGAGACCCCGTACTACCATTGGCGTTGAAGCGTTTCACTTCTGAGTTCGGAATGGATTCAGGTGGTACCACTACACTATTTTTACCAGGCATTTTAATAAAAATGTATTATTAAAATATATATTAGCTTAGTAATTAATTCAGTAAAACAAGCTTTGTTAAAATTTATTTTAAAAACACCTCTGGTGTTGTAAGATTAAGCCTCTTGGGTCATTAGTACTAGTTAGCTCAACATATCACTATGCTTACACATCTAGCCTATCAACGTCGTAGTCTTCGACGACCCTTCAGTAAACATTTCTGTTTCAGGGAAGATTCATCTTGGGGCAAGTTTCGTGCTTATATGCGTTCAGCGCTTATCTTTTCCGCATTTAGCTACCGGGCAATGCCATTGGCATGACAACCCGAACACCAGTGATGCGTCCACTTCGGTCCTCTCGTACTAGAAGTAGCCCCCCTCAATCTTCCAACGCCCACGGCAGATAGGGACCGAACTGTCTCACGACGTTCTAAACCCAGCTCGCGTACCACTTTAAATGGCGAACAGCCATACCCTTGGGACCTGCTTCAGCCCCAGGATGTGATGAGCCGACATCGAGGTGCCAAACACCGCCGTCGATATGAACTCTTGGGCGGTATCAGCCTGTTATCCCCGGAGTACCTTTTATCCGTTGAGCGATGGCCCTTCCATTCAGAACCACCGGATCACTAAGACCTGCTTTCGCATCTGCTCGCGTTATCACGCTCACAGTCAAACTGGCTTATGCCTTTGCACTAACCTCACGATGTCCGACCGTGATTAGCCAATCTTCGTGCTCCTCCGTTACTCTTTGGGAGGAGACCGCCCCAGTCAAACTACCCACCAGACACTGTCTCTGTACCGGATTACGGCACTAGGTTAGAACACCAAATTGTAAAGGGTGGTATTTCAAGATTGGCTCCATTAAAACTAGCGTTTTAACTTCAAAGCCTCCCACCTATCCTACACATTAAAATTCAGAATTCAGTGTCAAGCTATAGTAAAGGTTCACGGGGTCTTTCCGTCTTGCCGCGGATATACTGCATCTTCACAGCAATTTCAATTTCACTGAGTCCCAGGTGGAGACAGCCTGGCCATCATTACGCCATTCGTGCAGGTCGGAACTTACCCGACAAGGAATTTCGCTACCTTAGGACCGTTATAGTTACGGCCGCCGTTTACCGGGGCTTCAGTCTAGAGCTTTAAGTATTACCTTTGACTCTTTCGATTAACCTTCCGGCACCGGGCAGGCGTCACACCGTATACTTCCACTTTCGTGTTTGCACAGTGCTGTGTTTTTAATAAACAGTTGCAGCCAGCTGGTATCTTCGACTAGGTTCAGCTATAAGAGTAAATCTTTTCACTTA
This sequence comes from Buchnera aphidicola (Artemisaphis artemisicola), assembly GCF_005082365.1. NCBI lineage: Bacteria > Pseudomonadati > Pseudomonadota > Gammaproteobacteria > Enterobacterales > Erwiniaceae > Buchnera > Buchnera aphidicola. The sequence continues at coordinate 534,327 of NZ_CP034900.1, forward strand.
ATTCTAGTGTGCCTTCTCCCGAAGTTACGGCACTATTTTGCCTAGTTCCTTCACCTGGGTTCTCTCAAGCGCCTTAGTATTCTCTACCTAACCACCTGTGTCGGTTTAGGGTACGATTTAAATATTACCTGATGCTTAGAGGCTTTTCTTGGAAGTATGGTATCAGTTACTTTGTCACCTTGATGACTCGTCGTCATGCCTCAGATTAAAGATAACCGGATTTGCCTAGTTATCATACCTACACATTTAAACCAGGATAACCGTCACCTGGATAACTTAACCTTCTTCGTCCCCCCTTCGCAGTAATATTAAGCACAGGAATATTAACCTGTTGTCCATCGACTACGCTTTTCAGCCTCGCCTTAGGGGTCGGCTTACCCTGCCCCGATTAACGTTGGACAGGAAACCTTGGTTTTTCGGCGAGCAGGTTTTTCACCTGCTTTATCGTTACTCATGTCAGCATTCGCACTTCTGATACCTCCAATATACTTTACAATATATCTTCTTTGGCTTACAGAACGCTCCCCTACCCAGTAAAAAAATATTTTTACTGCCGCAGCTTCGGTGCATAGTTTGAGCCCCGTTATATCTTCCGCGCAGGCCGACTTGACCAGTGAGCTATTACGCTTTCTTTAAATGATGGCTGCTTCTAAGCCAACATCCTGGCTGTTTATGCCTTCCCACATCGTTTCCCACTTAACTATGACTTTGGGACCTTAGCTGGCGGTCTGGGTTGTTTCCCTTTCCACAACGAACGTTAGCACCCGCTGTGTGTCTCCCGTGATAACATTCTACGGTATTCGGAGTTTGCATCGGTTTGGTAAGCCGGGATGGCCCCCTATCCGAAACAGTGCTCTACCCCCGAAGATGAATTCACGAGGCGCTACCTAAATAGCTTTCGGGGAGAACCAGCTATCTCCCGGTTTGATTGGCCTTTCACCCCTAGCCATAGGTCATCCGCTGATTTTTCAACATCAGTCGGTTCGGTCCTCCAGTTGGTTTTACCCAACCTTCAACCTGCCCGTGGCTAGATCACCGGGTTTCGGGTCTGTACCCTGAAACTTAACGCCTATTTAGGACTCGGTTTCCCTTCGGCTCCCCTATTCGGTTAACCTTGCTACAGAGTACAAGTCGCTGACCCATTATACAAAAGGTACGCAGTCACAAATTATTAAAAAATATGCTTCCACTGCTTGTACGTACACGGTTTCAGGATCTATTTCACTCCCCTCGCCGGGGTTCTTTTCGCCTTTCCCTTACGGTACTAGTTCACTATCGGTCAGTCAGGAGTATTTAGCCTTGGAGGATGGTCCCCCCATATTCAAACAGGATTTCTCGTGTCCCGCTCTACTTTTCGAACTCACAATATAAATTATTTTGTATACTGGGCTATCACCATGTATCGCTGAATTTTCCAAATCATTCTACTATAATTTATATTGATTATAGTTCTGGGCTGTTCCCTTTTCGCTCGCCACTACTAAGGGAATCTCGGTTGATTTCTTTTCCTCAAGGTACTTAGATGTTTCAGTTCCCTTGGTTTGCTTTATTAACTTATTTAATTCAGTTAATAATGATGTATTAAGTACATCGGGTTTCCCCATTCGGATATCGACGGTTATTACGCTTCATATCAGCTTGCCGACGCTTTTCGCAGATTAGCACGTCCTTCTTCGCCTCTGACTGCCAAGGCATTCACCATGTACGCTTATTTGCTTAATCTTACAACCCACAGGTGTTTTAAAAAATAAGCTATTATTTGCTTGTTTTCCGAATTTTTAAAGAGCTTTTTAAATTTATCTTAAAAGTTATATTGAGAATAACACAAAGTTTTAAATTAGTATATATTTATTTTTTAAAATTTTATCGTCCCCTAGGGGATTTGAACCCCTGTTGCCGCCGTGAAAGGGCGATGTCCTAGACCTCTAGACGAAGGGGACTTTACTACTATATTAAATTTTAATTTAACATTACAATAAATAACAGATCAAAAAAAAAGAGTCAAGTCTTTTCTGTATTAATTTATTAAAAATTTAAAACAAACTGAATTAAAAAATTTTTCAATAAAATACAATCTATACTCTTTCTTGTTTTGATAAAATATTTTTTTCTTTATTCAAAAACTGAATAATATAATCTGTTTCTGGCAATATTTTGTGCCATAAAAGAAAAGAATGAGCAGCTTGAAAAACCAACATTCCTATGCCATTAGAAAAAAAATTAGCCCCTATTTTTATACACCAATCTATAAAAAAAACATTATTTTTTTGATAATTCATATCATAAAAAAAAGTCTTTGGAGAAATTAAAGATAAAGAAATAGCATTTACTTGTTCTTGATTAAAATTTGATGTTGCATTAATAATTAAATCAAAATGTTTAATATCTAATAACGATCTATCGAATATTTTAATATTTCCATATTTTTGAAATTGAATAATTATCTTTTTTGAATTTTCTATAGTTCTATTTAAGATGAAAACTGAACAACCAAAAGATAAAAGAGAAAAAAGAATTCCTTTAACTGCACCACCAGCACCTAATATTAATATTGAATATTTTTTTTTTATAAAATCTAATCTAATAAGATCAGATAATAGTCCAATTCCATCTGTATTATCTCCTAAAAAATGCTTATCATCTATTTTTTGTATTGTATTTACAGATTTAGCAATTTTTGCTCTTTGAGTTAATTCAGTGCAAAATGCATATGCTTCTTGTTTAAAAGGAACTGTAATATTTGCACCTTTACCATTTTTTTGAAAAAAATTATATAAAATAGGATAAAAATCTTTTAATGAAACATTAATAGAAGTATAAGAATGCAAAATACCTGTTTGTTGAGCAAATAAACTATGAATTACAGGAGATTTGCTATAGTGAACAGGATTTCCAAAAAGAGCATAATTATATTTTTGATATTTAAACATTTCGAATTAACTTTCCATTCATTATATTAACAATTTTAGAAGGATATTTTTCATCACCTATTTTACCATTTAACAATGGAAAATTTTTGCCAAAATATTTAAAAACTTCTTCACGCGTGATACAAGGAGTCATATTTGAAATGTTTGCACTAGTAGATATTAAAGCTTTTCCAAAAGTATTGCATAATTTTATTATTTCAATATGAGCACTTATACGAACAGCTATAGTATTAAACTTTCCAGTTAACCAATAAGGCGTATTTGTCTTAGCTGGAAGTAAAAAAGTAAAAGGTCCTGGCCAATGAAGAAAAATTTTATTTTTTTGTTTTTCTGATAAATCATATTCATTAATATACATTTTTATTTGATTAAAATTTGAAGCTACTAGTATAAATCCTTTTTCTACAGTTCTATTTTTTAAATAAAGTAGTTTTTTTACAGCTTCTTCACTAGTTGGATCGCATCCAAGACCAAACATCGATTCCGTAGGATATGCAATTACATTTTTATTATGTAACATTTTTACACAATAAAGTAATGAATCCGAAAAAAAATCTTTATCCATTGATAATTTCTCAAAAAAGTATTTTTTACTAATCCACACAAAATATTTAATGAATTATTTCTTCTCTAAAATTAAACAATAAATTTTCAAGTTTTTGATATACTATCTCGCAACCTGGTAAATTAAATAAAATAATTAATATAATCCATTTTAAATCTTCAAGATTTAATTCATAAATGTCTAATTCCATAATTCTTTCAATAATTATTTCTCTTGTATCTAATGTTAATATCTCTAACTGTTCTAAAAATAATATAAATCCACGACAATCAACATTTAATTTAAAAGATTCTTCCTTGGTATAAATTCTAGTAGAAATTTGATTACATGATAAATTCATTGATGAAATAATATTTTTTTTGTAAGAAGAAAGATTTTTTAACCAACGTAAAGCATTATAAATATCTCTTTTTTTAAACCCTATGTTAGATAAATCATTTTTTAAGTTATCATAATCAACAGATATTTTAGATTCACTATGCGCATAAGTTTCAAATAAATATATTAATATATCAAACATTACATCCTCGATCACATATTAAAAAATTTAAATATTTAGTAATATATTCTATATATAAGTTTATCATGAGTATTATTAATATATAATATGAAAAATATTATAATTGTTATAAAAAATGTTATAAAAGATATAGTCTTGTATTTAAAATAAAATTAGTAAACTTTTAATTATAATAAAAAAGTTTATAATAATATATAAAATTCAACTATTTTCATTTAAAATATATGTCTTTGTTAAAAATACTTCACTATCCTGATAAACGTTTAAGAGTTATTGCTAAACCTGTAAATAATATTAATAATAATATAAAAAATATTGTAAATAATATGCTAGATACCATGTATCAAGAAAATGGCATTGGTCTAGCAGCAACTCAAGTAAATATTCCATTACAAATTATAGTTGTTAGTGCAATGGAAAAAGAAAAAAATAATCTAGTATTAATTAATCCTAAAATTCTAAAAAAAGAAGGAAATATTAGTATTGAAGAAGGATGTTTATCAATTCCTGAATATCGTGCTCTCATACCAAGATTTAATCATATAAAAGTTCAAGCTATTAATTTACATGGAAAAAAAATAGAAATAGAAACAGAATCAATAGTATCTATTTGTATACAACATGAAATAGATCATCTTAAAGGAAAATTATTTATTGATTATCTATCAAAATTAAAACAAGAAAGACTTTACAAAAAATTTAAAAAAGTAGAAAAAAATATTCTATTAAGGAAATAAAAAAAATTTGAAAAAATTAAAAATTATTTTTGCTGGAACAGCCTATTTTTCTGCTGAACATCTAAATACACTCATTTCTTCTTCACATGATGTGGTTGCGGTACTTAGCAAACCAGATAGTTTATCTGGAAGAGGACAAAAAATTATTTTTTCTCCTGTAAAAATAATATCTATAAATAATAATATTCCTATATTTCAACCTGATAATTTAAATGATCAAATTTTTCAAGATAAACTTTTACATATTAATGCAGATATTATGATAGTTGTATCTTATGGAAAAATTATACCAAAAAAAATTTTAAATATGTTTCCTAATGGATGTATCAACATCCATGCTTCACTTCTACCTAGATGGAGAGGAGCCTCTCCTATTCAATCATCGATTCTCAATGGTGACAAAAAAACAGGTATCAGTATTATTGAAATGGATGATACTATTGATACTGGAAATATAATACATTCAATTACATGTAATATATCTTCAAAAGATACAACTCAAAGTTTATCTTTAAAATTAATAAAAATTGGAACGAAAGCATTGTTAGAAGTCTTAGAAAAAATTATTAAAAAAAGTATAGTAAAAAAAAAACAAAATGAAAGAGATGCAACTCTATCAAAAAAAATACACAAAAAAGACGCTTTATTAAACTGGAATTTAAAAGCTGAAGAATTAGAACGTACAATACGAGCTTTTATTCCTTGGCCAGTATGCCATTTTATATTAAAAAACAAAGCTATAAAAATATGGAAGGCAAAAGTTATTCCTTTAAATAAAAAAAATTTTTCTATAGGAGAAATAATTTCTTGTAACCAGAATGGTATTCAAATTAATACACTTTATCAAATATTAAATATCGAAAAAATTCAACTTCCTGGACAAAAAATTATGGATGTTAAAAATGTGCTAACTTCTAAAAAAAATTTATTTAAAATTGGGACTATTATTATATAATATACAAAATTTAAATACATTTTATATAATTTTTAAGAAAAAATAAGCAAACGGTATTAAACCGTTTGCTTAAATAAAGAATAAATATAATTTTATTTAAATAAAAATATTTTTATATTTTATTCTTCTATAATTTCTTCTTTTTTATTTTTTTTTACACGATCAACTAATTCAATATAAGCCATAGGAGCCTTATCTCCAGATCGAAATCCACATTTTAAAATACGCGTATAACCACCCAATCTATTTAAAAAACAAGGGCCTAATTTTTTAAATAATTTGGCAACTATACTATTATCACGAATACGAGAAAATACTAATCGTCTATTAGAAAGGGTATCTTTTTTAGATAACGTAATAATGGGTTCAACAACACGACGTAGTTCTTTCGCTTTAGATAATGTGGTTTTTATAATTTCATGCATAAATAATGAACATGCCATATTTTTTAACATTGCATTAAGATGAGAACGATTACGGCCTAATTGACGACCGATTTTCCTATGACGCATAAATATATTCCTTCTATTAGAATATTAATACACAATATTATACATTATTCATCTAAAATACTCGATGGAGGCCAATTTTCTAATCTCATGCCAAGAGATAAATTCCGAGAAGCTAATATATCTTTAATTTCAGTTAAAGATTTTTTACCTAAATTAGGAGTTTTTAATAATTCTACTTCAGTTCTTTGTACTAAATCACCTATATAATGTATAGATTCTGCTTTAAGACAATTTGCCGAACGAACTGTTAGTTCTAAATCATCTACTGGACGTAATAAAATAGGTTCAAATTCAGGTTTTGATTCTTTAATTTCTAGTTCACGCACATCTCTTAAATCAACAAAAGCTTCTAATTGTTCAGATAAAATAGTTGCTGCTCTTCGAATTGCTTCCTCTGGATCAATGGTTCCATTTGTTTCCATTTCAATAATTAACTTATCTAAATCTGTTCTTTGTTCTACACGAGCTGCTTCTACATTATAAGAAATTCTATCTATAGGACTATAACAAGCATCTACTAATAAACAACCTATAGGTCTTAAATCTTCTTCTATGTGAATTCTAGAAGAAGCGGGCATATAACCTCTACCACGCTGCACTTTAATTTTCATTTTAATAGAAGCATTTTCGTAAGTTAAATGACAAATAACATGTTCTGGTTTAATAATCTCAACATCACTATTATGTATAATATCTCCAGCAGTTACAGAACCAATTCCAGATTTATTTAATGTAAGAAAAACTTCATCTTTACCGTATACTTTTACAGCTAATCCTTTTAGATTTAACAATATTTCTAAAATATCTTCTTGTATTCCTTCTTTAGTACTATACTCATGAAGTACTCCATCAATTTCCACTTCAGTTACTGCGCATCCTGGCATAGAAGAAAGAAGAATTCTGCGAAGTGCATTACCTAACGTATGACCAAAACCTCTTTCTAATGGTTCCAAAGTGACTTTAGTGTGAGTTGCACTAATTTGCTCAATATCAACTAGTCTGGGTTTTAAAAAACCCATGATAGAATTCTGCATATTATCCTCTCTTTAACAGTCAACTTTATTATTTAGAATAAAGTTCAACAATCAAGTATTCATTGATTTCTGCAGATAAATCAGAACGTTCAGGATATCTTTTAAAAACACCTTTCATTGTCGTAACATCAACTTCCAACCAAATAGGCTTTTCTCTTTGCTCAACTAGTTCTAAAGCAGCTTTTATACGTGATTGATTCTTAGATTTATCTCTGATAGAGATTTCATCATTTGGAGATATCCGATATGAAGAAATGTTAACTATTTTTTTATTAACCATAACAGATTTATGATTAATTAATTGTCTTGATTCAGCTCGAGTACAACCAAAACCCATACGATAAACAACATTATCTAATCTAGATTCTAATAATTGTAACAAATTCGCTCCAGTATTACCTTTTAAACGAGCAGCAAGTTTATAATATATCTTAAATTGACGCTCTAAAACACCATATAAGCGACGAACTTTTTGTTTTTCACGCAATTGAACTGCATAATCAGATAATCTGGGTTTTCGAATTCCATGTTGTCCAGGAGGATGTTCTAATTTACATTTTGACTCTATCGCACGAAGCCCTGACTTTAAAAACAAATCAGTACCTTCACGTCTACTGAGTTTTAATTTGGGACCTAAATATTTGGCCATTTTATTCTCCAATAATTCCTAAAAATTACACACGACGTTTTTTAGGAGGACGGCAACCATTATGAGGAATAGGTGTTACATCAGTAATATTAGTAATACGAAATCCAGCTGCATTTAAAGCTCTAATAGTAGACTCCCTTCCTGGACCTGGACCTTTTACCATTACTTCTAAATTTTTTATACCATAATCTTTTACTATTTCAGCGCAACGTTCAGCAGCAACTTGTGCAGCAAAAGGAGTAGACTTACGAGAACCTCTAAAACCAGAACCACCAGAAGTTGCCCAACCTAAAGAATTACCTTGTCTATCAGTAATAGTTACAATAGTATTATTAAAAGATGCATGAATATGAGCTATACCATCTAAAATTTGTTTTTTCGCACGTTTGCGAATTCTAGGAGATACTGAATTCTTTACCATAATTCAAATTACCTATTTATTTTTTTATTGGTTTTCGAGGACCTTTGCATGTTCTAGCATTAGTCTTAGTTCTTTGTCCGTGTACCGGAAGATTTCTACGGTGACGTAGACCGCGATAACAATTTAAATCAATTAAACGTTTGATATTTAATGTTCTTTCTCTTCTTAAATCGCCTTCGGTAACATATTTTGCAACATGTATTCTTAATAATTCAAGTTGCTCTTCATTTAAATCTATAATTTTAGAATGTTCAGAAACATTAGACATTAAACAAATCAATTTAGAACGTTTTTTACCAATCCCATATATTGCAGTTAACGCAATTAAAGTATGCTTATGTTCAGGAATGTTAATACCTGCAATACGTGCCATATTATAAAATCCTATAAATTGATTATAAATTAAAATTAATAAGTACAATTGTAACAACTTCTAATTAATAAAAATCAACCTTGACGTTGCTTATGTTTCGGATCATTTCGACAAATAACTCTTACAACATTATGTCTTTTTATTATTTTGCAATTTCGACAAAGTACTTTCACAGAAGCTTGTACTTTCATAATTTTTTCCTAAATAGCTTTATATAATTTTTAATTAAGATTAGATTTTTTTAATATCGAGTCATATTGACTAGACATAATTAATGTTTGAATTTGAGAAATAAAATCCATAATAACTACAACAACAATTAATAATGAAGTTCCACCAAAATAAAACGGTACATTCATAAAACTTTTCATAAATTCTGGCATTAAACAAATAAATGTAATATATAAAGAACCTACTAACGTAAGTCTTAACATTATTTTACTAATATATTTAGCTGTTTGTTCACCAGGTCTAATACCTGAAATAAAAGCACCTGATTTCTTTAAATTATCTGCAGTTTCACGAGGATTAAAAACTAATCCTGTATAAAAAAAACAAAAAAATATGATTGCAGATATATATATAATCAAATATAAGGGTTGATTAGGTTGAAAAGCAAATAAAAAAGATTTTAACCATTTCCAATTATCACTTACTTTAAACCAGGATATAATCGTTGCAGGAAAAAGAACAATACTAGAAGCAAAAATTGCCGGTATTACACCAGCCATATTAATTTTTAAAGGCAAATGAGTGCTTTGTGCTGAATATATACGTCGACCTTTTTGACGCTGTGCATAATGCACTATAATTTTTCTTTGACCTCGTTCAATAAAAACAACGAGAAAAACAACTAAAAACATAAATATTAAAACAAAAAGAAATAATAAAAAATTTAAATTTCCTTGTCTTGTTTGTTCAATAGTATTTCCGATAGCAGCAGGCAAGCTTGCTATTATTCCTATAAAAATAATAATTGAAATACCATTTCCAATGCCACATTCTGTGATCAACTCACCTAACCACATTAAAAACATAGTACCCGTTACTAAGCTTATTACCGCAATTAAATAAAAATAAAAATTAGCATTAATAATAATGCTATGAGTTCCTACGATGTTAGGAAGATTTGTTGTAATTCCAATAGATTGTAAAACAGCTAATATTAAAGTAACATATCTAGTATACTGATTAATTTTATAACGACCAGATTCCCCTTCTTTTTTTATTTCAGATAAAGCAGGATATACTAAAGTTAATAACTGAATAATAATAGAAGCTGATATATATGGCATAATACCTAGAGCAAAAATAGAAGCACGACTTAAAGCACCTCCAGAAAACATATTGAACATATCAATAATAGTGCCTTTTTGATTATTTAGTATTTTGGATAAAACACTAGTATCAATTCCAGGAATTGGAATAAATGAACCTATACGAAATACAATAAGAGCCATTATCAAAAAGATAATTCTTTGTTTTAATTCGCTAATACCTTTGTTAGTATTATGAAAGTTTAATCCAATTTTATTTACCATTTTTTATCGGTCATTCCTCAATTGTACCACCAAATTTTTCAATCTCAGCACGAGCACCTTTAGTTACATACAATCCTTTAATTATCAAAGATTTTTGTAATTTTCCTGAAAGAATGATTTTTGCATATTTAACATTTTTTTTAATAATATTTTCTTTTTTTAATAGATCAATATTAATAATATTTGTAGATAAATTAGATAAATCTGCTAATCGTACTTCTACTGTAATATTTTTTTTATGAGAATGAAAACCAAATTTTGGCAATCTTCTATATAAAGGCATTTGACCCCCTTCAAAACCACGACGAATACTACTGCCTGATCTAGATTTTTGACCTTTATGTCCTCGTCCTGCAGTTTTTCCAAATCCTGAACCAATACCACGACCTAATCTTTTTCTATTTCTACGAGATCCATTAGCTGGAGAAAGAGTATTTAAGTACATATTTCTATGCCTCTTTAACTTTTAAAATATAAGAAATTTTTTTTATCATACCTTGAATAGATGGTGTATCTGGACGTATTACAGTATGTCCAATATAGCGCAACCCTAATCCAATTAATGTTTTTTTATGTTTAGGTAATCTTCCTATTGCACTTTTGATTTGAGTAATTTTTACATTTTTCATAAAATATAATTTATCCTAATATATCTTTAATACGTTTGTTTCTTTTAGCAGCAATCATCTTCGGGGATTTCATATTGATTAAACCATTCATTGTTGCTCGAACTATATTTATAGGATTAGTAGAACCATAAGTTTTAGCTAGTACATTATGTATTCCTGCTACTTCTAAAACTGCTCTCATAGCTCCTCCTGCAATTATTCCTGTTCCATCAGAAGCAGGTTTCATAAAAACATTCGAACCAGTATGAGAACCTTTTAATGAATGCTGTAAAGTTTTATTAATTAATGGTATAGTAATCATATTGCGTTTAGCTTTTTCCATAGCTTTTTGAATTGCAGCAGGTACTTCACGTGCTTTTCCATAACCAAAACCAACACGACCATCTCCATTTCCAACTACAGTTAATGCTGTAAAAGAGAATATACGACCACCTTTAACAGTTTTAGAAACACGATTTACTGTAATTAATTTTTCTTGTAAATCATTATTATTTTTTTTTTCAATATTAATCATTCTATTATTTTCACCTTAAAACTTTAATCCAACTTCACGTGCAGATTCAGCTAAAACTTGCACACGACCATGATATTTAAAACCAGATCGATCAAAAGAAACATTGGATATTCCTTTCAATAAAGCTCTTTCTGCAATAATTTTTCCTACTTTTGCTGCAGCCTCTTTATTGCCTGTATATTTTAAACCACATTTTATGTTTTTTTCTAAAGTTGAAGCAAATACTAATACTTTAGATTCCGTATAAGAAATAATTTGAGCATAAATGTGACGTGGAGTACGATGTACAACTAGTCGAATAGCATTTAGTTCTTTCAGTTTACAACGTGTTTTCATGGATCGGCGTATGCGAGACATTATTTTGTTTTTATTAGAAAAAATCATTTTATTTTTTCTTAGCCTCTTTTATTCGTATAACTTCATCTGAATATCGAATACCTTTGCCTTTATAAGGTTCTGGTATACGATAAGAACGTAAATTAGCAGCAATTTGTCCAACTAACTGTTTATCTATTCCTTTAATAATAATTTCTGTTGGAGAAGGATTTTCTACATCAATACCTTTAGGCAAATAATATTTAATAATATGAGAATAACCTAAAGACATATTAATAACATTATCTTTCATTATAGATACACGATAACCTACTCCAGATAATTGTAATTTTTTGATAAATTTTTTAGAAACACCTATAATCATAGAATTTACAAGAGCTCTTGAAGTACCAGCTTGAGCCCAACCATCTGAAAAACCTAAACGAGGTGAAAATATTATTTTATTATTTAAATATTCAACTTGAACTGATTGATGAATAGTACGTGAAAGCTCACCATATTCTCCTTTAATTGATATTATTTGAGAATCTAATCGAATATTAATGTTAGAAGGAACAATAATTGGACATTTAGCAACACGAGACATTATTCCTCCATTTAAGACACATAACAAACAATTTCACCGCCAAGACCTACTTGACGAGCCTTACGATCTGTCATAACCCCTTGAGAAGTAGAAATTACTGCTATTCCCAAACCAGCCATAACTTTAGGTAAATTATTCTTTTTTTTATATATTCGTAAACTTGGACGACTAATGCGCTTAATAGTTTCTATAACAGATTTTCCTTCAAAATATTTTAAAAATACTTCTAATTCTAATTTAGAAGTTCCTGTAATTTTAAAATTTTGAATATATCCTTCTTTTTTTAATAATTCTACAATAGATTTTTTTAATTTAGATGAAGGTATTTTTACAGAAAATTTATTAGCTGATTGACCATTCCTAATACGAGTTAACATATCTGATACTGGATCTTGCATGCTCATTTTAAACTCCAAACTAAAAAATTATATTTACCAACTAGATTTTTTTAAACCAGGTATTTCACCTTTCATAGCAGCTTCTCTAACTTTAATTCGACTTAATCCAAACTTTCTTAAAAAAGCATGTGGACGACCTGTTTGACGACATCGATTTCTTTGACGTGAAGGACTAGAATCGCGTGGAAAAGATTGCAATTTAAGAACTGCATTCCAACGTTCATCTTCCGAATAATTCATATTAGAAATAATATTTTTCAATTCAATACGTTGTGTATAAAATTTATTAGCTAATTTTATACGTTTAACTTCTCGTGCTTTCATTGATTGTTTGGCCATTGAATAACCTTTTTATTTGCGAAAAGGAAAATTAAAAGCAGATAACAATAGACGTCCTTCATGATCAGATTTAGCAGTAGTAGTTATAGTTATATCTAATCCGCGAACTTTATCAATTTTATCATAATCAATTTCCGGGAAAATAATCTGTTCACGTATTCCTAAACTATAATTGCCTTGACCATCAAAAGAATTGCTTGATAAACCACGAAAATCACGAATACGAGGAATAGCAATAACTATTAAACGTTCAAAAAAATCCCATTTTTTTTGACCACGCAACGTTACTTTACATCCAATAGGATAACCTTGACGAATTTTAAAACCAGCTAAAGATTTACGAGCTTTAGTAATCAACGGTTTTTGTCCTGATATTGCAGTTAAATCTAAAATAGCATGTTCTAAAACTTTTTTATCAGAAACTGAAGCACCAACGCCCATATTTAAGGTTATTTTATCAATCTTAGGAACTTGCATAATAGAACGATAATTTAATTGAAACATAAGATTTTTTATAACTTTTGATCTATAAAAATTATACAGTGTTGCCATTATATTACTCCAAACTATTTAATCGTTTTTTTATTAGATTTAAAAAAACGAACTTTTTTCCCTTCTTCAAATCTAAAACCAATTCGATCTGGTTTATTTGATTCAGGATTTAAAATAGCAATATTTGATATTTGAATAGGAGCCTCTTTTTCTACAATACCCCCGTTTTTATTTTGAGATGGTACTGGTTTTTGATGTTTTTTAATTAAGTTTAATCCATTAATAATAACTTTATTCGAAGATAAAATGTTTTTAATAGTGCTTTTTTTCCCTTTATCTTTTCCAATCAAAATAATAATTTTATCATTACGACGTAACTTTGCAGCCATTTTTGCTTCCTTTAAAAATTTAAAAACTATAGAACTTCTGGAGCTAATGAAATAATTTTCATAAATTTTTCTGTTCTTAATTCTCGAGTAACAGGACCAAAAATACGAGTGCCAATAGGTTGTTCATTATTATTTAGTACAACACAAGAGTTTCTATCAAAACGAATTACAGAACCATCTGTTCTTCTTACTCCTTTCTTAGTTCTCACTACTACTGCTTTAAGAACATCACCTTTTTTAACTTTTCCTCTAGGTATTGCTTCTTTAATTGTAATCTTAATAATATCTCCAATACCCGCATATCGTCGACGAGAACCACCTAATACTTTAATACACATAGCTGAGCGTGCACCAGAGTTATCAGATACATGTAAAATTGTTTGTTCTTGAATCATATTTTTATAACTCCAATGAGTTTAATAAAATATAAAAATTATTATCTAAAATAATTTTATTATAACATTAGTAATGTTGTATGAACAGAAAACATGAGCAGACCTGAGTTTGTTCATGTTTTTAAAATTTTTTAAAAAATATTTTTTTTAACAATACGCACTAAAATCCAAGATTTTGTTTTAGAAATTGGACGAGATTCACGAATTTCTATTAAATCTCCTACAGTGCATTCATTTTTTTCATCATGAACATGAAGTTTTGTGGTACGTTTAATAAATTTTCCATAAATATTATGTTTTATAAAACGCTCAATTGCAACTACAGCAGACTTTTGCATTTTGTTACTTACAACCCGACCTTGTAAAGTACGAATATTTTCCATTATTTTAATCTTTCCTTCTCTATGAGCAACGTCTTTATTTGAGCAATATTTCTTCTTACTTTACGCAATAAATGAGGAGTTTTTAATTTTCCTGAAACAGACTGCATACGTAAATTAAATTGCTCTCGTAATAATTGTAAAAGTTCTATATTAAGATCTTTTTTACTTTTTTTTCTTAACTCTACTATTGCCGTCATTACATCACCATTTTGGTTACAAAAGTGGTTTTAATTGGCAGTTTAGCTGCTGCTAATTTAAATGCTTCTCGAGATTCTTCTTCACTAACTCCATCTAATTCATAAAGAATTTTTCCAGGTTGTACTAAGGCGACCCAATATTCAACACTCCCTTTTCCTTTTCCCATTCTTACTTCTAATGGTTTTTGAGTTATAGGTTTGTCAGGAAATATACGTATCCACATTTTTCCTTGTCTTTTAATACAACGAGTTATAGCTCTTCTTGCAGATTCAATTTGACGAGCAGTTAAACGACCTCTATCAGTAGCTTTTAAGCCAAAAGTACCAAAATTAATATTAGTACCAGAAGCTAATCCTCTATTTCGACCTTTATGCATTTTTCGAAATTTAGTACGTTTTGGTTGCAACATTATTAGCTTCTCTCTTTTTATTGCTTTCTATTTTTACGGTGTTGCTTTTTCGTCTGAACAGAAGGTTTTTCTAATTTTTCAATTGCTTCCATGCCTCCTAATATTTCTCCCTTAAAAATCCACACCTTTACTCCTATTACACCATAAGTTGTATGTGCTTCTGAAGTACTGTAATCAATATTAGCACGAAGAGTATGAAGAGGAACTCTTCCTTCTCGATACCACTCTCTACGTGCTATTTCTGCGCCTCCTAAACGACCACTTACTTCAACTTTAATGCCTTTAGCACCTTGTCTCATTGCATTTTGAACTGATCTTTTCATAGCACGTCTAAACATAACTCTTCTTTCTAATTGAGAACTAATATTATCTGAAACAAGTTTAGCATCTAATTCAGGTTTGCGAACTTCAGAAATATTAATTTGAACTGGAACTCCGGTAATTTTCGCAATAGAAACTCTTAATTTTTCTACATCTTCTCCTTTTTTTCCAATAACAATACCAGGTCTAGCAGTATAAATAATAACTCGAATACTTTTAGCAGGTCTTTCAATAACAATTCTAGAAATTGATGCTTTTGCTAATTCTTTTTTTAAAAACTCACGAACTTTATAGTCGCTATCTAAATTATTAGCAAAATCTTTAGTATTAGAAAACCAAATAGAATTCCATTTTTTTATTATACCTAATCTCATACCGTTAGGATGTACTTTCTGTCCCATTATTGACTCTCCTTAATATTAATGATCAGATACAATAACAGTAATATGACTAGTACGTTTTAAAATACGATCTGCACGTCCTTTAGCACGAGGCATCATTCTTTTCATAGTTGAACCCTCATTAACAAAGATTTTTTTAATTCTTAGTTGATCTATGTCTGCACCTTGATTATGTTCTGCATTAGCTATAGCGGATTCAAGAACTTTTTTGACTAAAATAGCTGCTTTTTTATTTGTAAAATTTAAAATATTTAACGCTTGAGGAACTTTTTTATTACGAATTAAATCTGCAATTAAACGTACTTTTTGTGCAGAAGAACGAGCTTGACGATGTTGAGCTAAAGTTTCCATTTACTCCTCTTTTTTATTTATTTTATTTAACGTTTTTTTATTTTTTTATCTGCAGCATGTCCTCTATAAGTACGAGTTAAAGCAAATTCACCTAATTTATGTCCTACCATTTCTTCAGTGATAAAAATAGGAATATGATTACGACCATTATGAATTGATATTGTTAAACCTACCATATTTGGGAAAATAGTTGAACGTCTAGACCATGTTTTTATAGGTTTTTTATTATTTGTTTTTACTGATTTGTCTACTTTTTTCAATAAACTTACATCAATAAAAGGACCTTTCTTAAGAGAACGCGGCATAAAATGATCCTCTACAATAATTATTTTTTACGATGACGTAAAATAAATTTTTCAGTACGTTTATTTTTACGAGTTTTTTTTCCTTTAGTCTGAATACCCCATGGTGTAACTGGATGCTTGCCAAAATTTCTTCCTTCACCACCTCCATGCGGATGATCAACAGGATTCATAGCTGTACCGCGTACAGTAGGTCGAACTCCTATCCAACGAGAAGCTCCTGCTTTCCCTAAAACTTTTAACATATGTTCAGAATTTCCAACTTCTCCAATAGTAGCTCGACAATTAGATCTGATTCTTCTCATTTCACCAGAACGTAAACGTAAAGTTGCATATTCTTCGTCAATAGCTACTAATTGAACATAACTTCCTGCAGAACGAGCTATTTGACCGCCTTTTCCCGGTCTCATTTCTACGTTATGAATAAATGTACCTACAGGAATATTTTTAATTAATAAAGAGTTTCCTATTTTTATAGAAGCATTTAAACCAGATACTACAGTATCTCCAATATTTAAATTCTTTGCAGCTAGAATATAATTTCTTGTACCATCTTTATATAATATTAAAGCAATATTAGAAGAACGATTAGGATCGTATTCAATTTTTTCTACAATAGCTTCTATATTATCTTTATTTCTTTTAAAATCTATAATACGATATGCTCTTTTATGTCTACCACCAATATGACGTGTTGTAATTCTACCATTATTATTTCGGCCACCACTTTTGCTATTTTTTCTTACTAAAGATGAAAATGGTTTCCCTTTATATAACTTTGTATTAACAATTTTGATAACGTGGCGACGACCCGGAGATGTCGGTTTGCATTTAACAATTGCCATTGTTTTGTCCTCCGACTACTCTGTATTACCTATGAAATCTAAATTATACCCTTTTTTTACTTTAATATAAGCTTTTTTCCAATCACTTTTTTGAACAATACGATTAGATTGACGCTTTTTTTTACCTTTTATTTTTAATGTTTTCACACTATCAACTTCTACGTTAAATATTTTTTTTACTGCATATTTTATTTCATATTTTGTGGCATTATTTAAAACTTTTAAAACAATAGTATTAAATTTTTCTATAGATATAGATGACTTTTCAGATACATGTGGTGAAAGTAATATTTTAAACAAACGTTCTTCAGCAATCATGAAAGTATTTCCTCTACTTTTTTAATCGCTTCAACAGTAATAATAACATGTTCAAAAGCAATTAAACTAACAGGATCTATAGCATAAACGTCTTTCACATCAACTGAATATAAATTTCTAGATGCTAAAAATAAATTATTATCTACTTTAGTTGAAATAATAAGAACGTTTTTTAAATCCATTTCTTGTAATTTGTTCACTAAAAGTTTAGTTTTAGGTAAATTAAGCGAAAAATCTTTAAAAACTATTAATCTTTTTTGACGTATTAGTTCAGAAAAAATACTTTTTAATGCACCACGATACATTTTTTTATTAACTTTTTGACTGTATTCTTGTGGTTTTGAAGCAAATGTAACACCACCTGAACGCCAAATAGGACTTCTAAAAGATCCTGCACGAGCTCGACCTGTACCTTTTTGACGCCATGGTTTCTTGCCTGATCCAGAAACTTCTGAACGACTTTTTTGTGCTCTCGTACCTTGACGGGTAGATGCTGAATAAGCAATAACGACTTGATGAATTAGAGCTTTATTAAAATCACAACTAAAAATGATTTCAGAAACACTAAGAACACTTTGTATGTCTTTAACTACTAATTCCATTCTTTACTCCTCACTGCTCAAACCTTAATAGCTGGTTTAACGATAAGATCACTACCGGTAGCACCGGGAACAGCGCCTTTAACTAAAAGAAGATTTTTATTTTCATCAACATGAATAACATTTAAATTTTGTATAGTAACTCTATGATTTCCTAACTGTCCTGACATTTTTTTACCTTTAAACACTCTTCCTGGAGTTTGATTTTGACCGATAGAACCAGGTACTCTATGAGATAAAGAGTTTCCATGTGTTGCATCTTGTGTGTGAAAATTCCAACGTTTTACTGTGCCACAAAAACCTTTTCCTTTAGAAATACCTGTAACGTCAACTTTTTTTATATTAATAAAAATATTAATTTTAATACTTTGTCCTAACTTAAAAATTTCATTTTTATTAATTTTAAACTCCCACAAACCACGACCTGGAGTTACACCGGATTTTAAAAAGTGACCTGCTTTTGGTTTCGTTAATCTATTTGATTTTTGTGTGCCAGTTGTTACTTGAATAGCATAATAAAAATCAGTATTTATATTTTTTACTTGTGTAACTCGATTTTCTTGAAGTTCGATTACTGTAACTGGCAATGAAATTCCTTCCTTAGTAAAAATACGAGTCATACCAAGTTTTCTTCCAACTAGACCAATCATTTTCTTAATACCTTAATCTATCTAATTAACCTAAACTAATTTGTACATCTACGCCGGCAGCAAGATCTAAACGCATTAAAGCATCGACAGTTTTTTCAGTAGGTTCTACTATATCAATTAAACGCTTATGAGTGCGAATTTCATATTGATCACGCGCATCCTTATTTACATGTGGAGAAACTAAAATTGTAAAACGTTCTTTACGAGTTGGTAGAGGAATTGGTCCTCTTACTTGTGCACCAGTTCTTTTTGCCGTTTCGACAATTTCTGTAGTTGATTGATCAATTAATCTATGATCAAAAGCTTTTAAACGAATACGAATTCTTTGGTTCTGCATCAGCTCAGAACTCCAATTATTTACACAGTAAAAATTTAATCTGCTCTAAATGAATACATTTAAGAGTAGATCTAATTAAGTGTCACTATATGACTCCTATATCAGGAGTGTTGTAATTTCAAAAATTGTTATATATAATATAACATTTTAAGAAGACATATTAATATTAAAAAAAATTTTTTAAAAAATTATTTTGGAATTATATACTAAAGCAATTAGATTAATCAAGAAAAGAGCATTTTATACTCTTTTCTTAATAAATTCAAATAGATATCAAAACAAAATATTTTTTATATCAAATAACTATATTAAAACTTTTGACACAACACCAGCTCCAACAGTTCGACCGCCTTCGCGTATAGCAAATCGCAATCCATCAGCCATCGCAATAGGATTAATTAAAGTAACAATCATTTTTATATTATCTCCTGGCATTACCATTTCAACGCCTTCTGGTAATTCAATAGAACCTGTTACATCAGTAGTTCTAAAATAAAACTGAGGACGATATCCCTTAAAAAATGGAGTATGGCGCCCACCTTCTTCTTTGGATAAAACATAAACTTCAGACTCAAATGTTGTATGTGGATGAATACTACCTGGTTTTGCTAAAACTTGACCTCTTTCAATTTCATCACGCTTCGTTCCACGAAGCAAAACTCCTACATTTTCTCCAGCACGACCTTCATCTAATAATTTTCTAAACATTTCTACTCCTGTACAAGTAGTTTTAGTTGTTTTTTTAATACCTACAATTTCTACTTCTTCACCAACTTTTATAACACCTTTTTCAACTCTTCCAGTTACTACTGTCCCTCTTCCTGATATAGAAAAAACATCTTCTATTGGCAATAAAAAAGGTTGATCAATTGCTCTTTTTGGTTCAGGAATATAACTGTCTAAAAATTTAGATAAATCAATTATTTTTGATTCCCATTCAGGTTCGCCTTCTAATGCTTTAAGAGCTGAACCTCTAATAATAGGAGTGTCATCTCCAGGAAAATTATATTGTGTTAATAAATCACGAACTTCCATTTCTACTAGTTCAAGTAATTCTTCATCATCTACCATATCACATTTATTAAGAAATACAATAATATAGGGAACACCTACTTGTCTTCCAAGTAAAATATGTTCACGAGTTTGAGGCATTGGTCCATCTGTTGCTGCAACAACTAAAATCGCACCATCCATTTGAGCTGCACCAGTAATCATGTTTTTAATATAATCAGCATGACCTGGACAGTCTACATGAGCGTAATGTCTAAGTTCAGTATCATATTCTACATGAGAAGTGTTAATTGTAATACCTCTTGCTTTTTCTTCTGGTGCATTATCTATTTGATCAAAAGCTCTTGCAGAACCGCCATATTTTTTAGATAAAACAGTAGTAATAGCTGCAGTTAAAGTTGTCTTACCATGATCTACATGACCAATAGTGCCTACATTTATATGAGGTTTTAAACGTTTGAAAATTTCTTTAGACATTTTAATTCCTTAAATTATATATTTCAAAAATAAAGATTATATACAAAATTCTATTTTTCTCTTTTTTGAATAATTTCTTTAGAAACACTATAAGGTGCTTCTACGTATTTTAAAAATTCCATACAATAAGAAGCTCTTCCTTGAGTTTGAGAACGTAAATCAGTAGCATAACCAAACATTTCAGATAAAGGCACACATGCGTTAATAATTTTGCCAACTGATAAATCTTGCATTCCTTCGATAACACCACGTCTGCGATTTAAATCACCTATTACATCCCCCATATAATCATCTGGAGTTTCTACTTCTACTTTCATAATTGGTTCTAATAAAACTGGTTTAGCTTGTTTAAAACCTGCTTTAAATGCTGTAGAAGCTGCTACTTTAAAAGCTAATTCAGATGAATCAACATCATGATAAGAACCAAAATAAAGACGCACTCCAATATCAACTACAGGATAACCAGCTAATGGACCATATTTTAATTGTTCTTGAATTCCTTTATCAACTGCTGAAATATATTCATTAGGTATTATTCCGCCTTTTATGTCATTAATAAATAAGTATCCCTTACCTCCTGGATCTAGCGGAAATAATTCTAGAACAACATGACCGTATTGACCTCTTCCACCTGATTGTTTAATATATTTACCTTCGATATCACTAACTTTATTAAGAATTGTTTCACGATATGCTACTTGAGGAGTTCCAATGTTAGCATCAACACTAAATTCTCGTTTCATACGATCAATGATAATTTCTAAATGTAACTCACCCATACCAGAAATTATCGTTTGATTAGATTCTTGATCAGTTCTCACTCTAAAAGAAGGATCTTCTTTTGCTAATCTTCCTAATGCTAAACCCATTTTTTCTTGATCAATTTTAGTTTTAGGTTCTACTGAAATAGATATAACTGGTTCTGGAAACTCCATTTGTTCTAAAATAATTGGTTCTTTTAAATCACATAACGTATCTCCAGTAGTAACATCTTTCAATCCAATAGCCGCAGCTATATCACCTGCGTGCACTTCTTTTATTTCCTCTCTTTTATTTGCATGCATTTGAACGATTCTGCCAAATCTTTCTCTTTGAGATTTAACAGAATTAAATATAGTATCTCCAGACTTCACTACTCCTGAATAGACTCGAAAGAACGTTAAATTACCTACAAATGGATCATTAGCAATCTTAAAAGCTAAAGCTGAAAAAGGAGCTTGATCATTAGAATTTCGAATAGCTACAGTGTTTTTACCATCATTTAATACACCTTTAATATCTTGAATATCATTAGGAGCAGGTAAATATTCAATAATTGCATCTAATAAAGCTTGAACTCCTTTATTTTTAAATGCTGAACCACAAGTAATAAGCGTTATTTCGTCATTTAAAGCACGTTTTCGCAATGCAAATTTAATTTCATATTCAGATAGTTGAATTCCATTTAAGTATTTGTCTAAAAGATCTTCATTAGATTCTACTGCAGATTCAAGTAATTTTTGATGCCATTTTTCAGATAAGTCTACCATTTCTAATGGAATTTCTTTATAATGAAACGTCAAACCTTGATCAGCGTCTTGCCAATAAATAGCTTTCATTTTAATTAAATCTATTATACCAATAAAAGTATCTTCTGAACCAATTGCTAATTGAAGAGGAACCGGATTAGCGCCTAAACGTGTTTTAATTTGCTTTACTACTTTTAAGAAATTTGCTCCCATACGATCCATTTTATTTATAAATGCTATACGAGGTACTTTGTATTTGTTAGCTTGACGCCATACAGTCTCTGACTGAGGCTGTACACCACCTACTGCACAATACACCATAACAGCACCATCTAATACACGCATTGATCGTTCTACTTCTATAGTAAAATCAACATGTCCTGGTGTATCAATAATATTTATTCTATGAGGTTCAAATTGCTGCGCCATTCCACTCCAAAACGTTGTAGTTGCAGCTGATGTAATAGTTATTCCTCTTTCTTGTTCTTGCTCCATCCAATCCATTGTAGCAGCACCATCATGTACTTCTCCAATTTTGTGATTAACACCAGTATAAAATAAAATTCTTTCAGTAGTAGTTGTTTTTCCTGCATCGATGTGAGCGCTAATGCCAATATTACGATATCGAGAAATAGGTGTTATACGAGACATTATCTTTCTCTTATTTTAAAGTTTTTAAAAATTACTATTTATAATGAGTCTTATTAAGATAATTTCCTTAATATAATTTAAAAATATTTAAATGGTATAATATCACCAACGATAATGAGCGAACGCTTTATTAGCCTCTGCCATTTTATGTACTTCTTCTCTTTTCTTAACTGCTGTTCCTTTGTTTTCTAAAGCATCATACAATTCATTAGATAATCTTAAAGACATTGATTTATCTGTACGTTTTCGAGCAGATTCTACAATCCAACGCATAGCTAAAGCATTCCTTCTAACTGGACGTACTTCAACAGGAACTTGATATGTTGACCCTCCAACTCGACGAGATTTAACTTCGACTGTTGGTCTTACATGTTCTAAAGCCATTTCAAATGCTTCTAATTCTTTTTTATTTGTACGTTTAGATAAATTTTTTAATGCTGTATACACAATAACTTCAGCAATAGATTTTTTACCATCCACCATAAGAATATTAATAAATTTAGCTAATAATTCTGAAGAAAATTTTGGATCCGGTAAAATTTTTCGAATAGTAATAATACGACGACGTGGCATAAAAACTCCATTTCATGGAAATTAAATATATTAAAAATTAAAATTATGATCTGAAATAATTCTTATACTTTTGGTTTTTTTACTCCGTATTTAGAACGACCTTTCTTGCGATTTTTAACACCAGCACAATCTAAAGAGCCTCTTACAATATGATATCGAACTCCAGGAAGATCTTTCACACGACCTCCTCGTATTAAAATAACAGAATGTTCTTGCAAATTATGTCCTTCACCTCCAATATAGGCGGTAACTTCAAAACCATTAGTTAATCTAACACGACATACCTTTCTTAAAGCAGAATTAGGTTTTTTAGGAGTAGTTGTATAAACTCTTGTACACACCCCTCTTTTTTGAGGACTTTTCCCCAAAGCAGGAACATTGCTTTTCATAACTTTTCGTAAACGAGGTTTACGGACCAATTGATTAACTGTGGCCATAAAAACTCCTGTTTTTTAATTGATTTGTTTAGAAAAATATCAACATATAGAAATAAAACAATTTTACTACTATGAATAGTATTCAGATTGGAATATAAACATATATATAACTCAGTATTTCTTACCAAGTCATTTGTTTTTTATGCTTAAGTGTTAATGAAACGAAATGAATATAACTTATTAAAACAAATTTACTAGAAATATTTTGATGTAGTCCTCTCGCATAAACATCTTCTTTTATAAGATACAATTTTACTGAAGACATAATTATCTTTTTTAAAAAAATATTATCTTTTAATGCAATCAATACACCGTCTTGAAGTGCTAAAAAATCGTCGGATGTTTTTAACATGCTTATCAGAAGAGAAATATTTGCTTCAAAAGGAGATTTCATTAAAGTATGCAACATATTTATAGACCTTAAAAATTAATAATTGCATCATAACGATCTAATTTTAAACGTAAAGCATTAGATTCTAATATATCTACATTGAGAATAAAATCTTTTTTATAATTTAAACCTCTTTCAATTAAAGATTTTTTACAACAATAAAAGTATTTAATATCATAAAAAGATAATATAGAAAAACAAGAAGTATAATCACGAGCTAGAATTTTTTCAGATTGATAACTCTTAATTAGTTGCAAGACCCCATCTCCAATAAAAAATAAACCTATTTCCTTAATAATTGATGAAACACTCAAAATAGCGTCTAATCCTTCTCTGCCAGAACTAGTACCATGTGGAGCTTGAGAAAAAATAAAAGCAACTATTTTCATTGAAAATAAATACACCTAATTAAAATTGTATTATACGATCGCATACTTTAATAGAATTAGCTAACTCTAATAATCCTGTCATTTCAAAAAATAAAGCTAAATTACCTTGTTTAATTCGCATATTTATTTTTTGTTCATCTTCTATGACTCCTCTTCTAAAAGCTGCACTACTACAAACATATAATTTTACTTTGTATTTTTTATGTAATTTTTGCCATCCTGCTATTAAATTAAATTCATCAGTAGCTGGTTTAATCATTTTATTGGCATTTGAAACTCCATCTCCATAAAAAAAAATACTATGTAAAACATGATCTGTTTTTACTAAAGATTGACAAAACAACAAAGCAGTACTAGCATTTTGTCTTCCATAAGCAGATCCTGTTACTAATATTGTATAATTCATTTTAAAAATTTTAAACCATGACATATAAAATTGTTTTAACAATACCATAATTCTAAAATAGATTATTATAAGTATTATAAATACACTATAATATGTTGTGTACGTCTAACAATTCTATTTCAAAAATTAAAGTAGAATTTCCTGGAATACCGTTAACTTCATTTTCTCCATATCCTAAATGAGGAGGTATAATTAATTTTATTTTACCACCTTTTTTTATATATTTTAGACCTTCTTGCCAACCTAATATTACATCTGTTAGTTTCAAAGATATAGGTTCGCCTCTTATATAAGAATTATCAAATTCTACTCCATCAATTAATTTTCCTTTATAATGAACAGTAATTTTTGAATTATTAGTTAATTTTTCTCCTTCTCCTTCTTTTTCTATGAGATATAAAAGACCACTGGCTGTTTTTTTTACCCCTTTTATTTTAGAAAAATTTTTCATATACAATTCTCCTTGAATAAAATTTTCTTTTGCATTTTTTTCTAATTGTTTTTTTTTTGCATTATTTAATTTTTCTTCTAAAACTTTTAGAATAGAAGAAATCTCTTCATGGGATAATTTTAAATCTCCAGAAACTGCATCTTCAATACCCTTTAAAAGACTTGATTTATTTAAATTCAAACCGATTTTTGTTTGTTTTTCAAAAGATTTATTGACATAATTTCCCAAAGAAACACCTAAAACATAACTTAATTTTTCATTTTCATTTTCAAATTTAAATGTATTCTTAGTTTCTAAATGAGATTTCAAATAAGTATTAGATAGAGGTATAGAAAAAGATTGTGGAATATATAATATTACTAATAATAATACTATTTTTTTAAGAAGAAAAAAAATCATTTATTACTCCATTAAAATACATAAGATTTTTAAAATTTATATAATTTTTTTGTACATATTATTTTTAATACTTCACTTTTAAAAAGATAAAATTTTAAAATAATTTAAAATAATTTCTATAATTAGAAAAGTTATTTTTAAAATATAAAATTATTAGTTCTAATCTTAAAAAATATTTTTATAAAAAATAGTTAAAATATGAAATGAATTTTAATTTAAAGATAATACTAATTTATAAGATTTTTAAATTTAATTGTTTTTGAACTTTAATGAATATTTTTATATTTATCATCTATAATAATATTGTTAAAAACGATTTTATTTAAAAAATTTTGAAAATCTCATGATTATAACACTATTTTAAACTTAAAATAATAGTATGTGATATATATAACAAAATAGTTTTATTACTCCACTTTATACTAGCATTAGATATTATTAAATATTAACAATATAATATATAATTTTAAAAATTGTTTGATTTTTTTAAATTATATATTTTATATTAATATTTCTATAATAAATATTTCTAAACTAATTTTAAGAAATTCTCTTCTTTTTCATAAAAATTATAAAGATTTTGAATACAAAACTAAAAAAAACAATTTTTTTAGTTTTTAAATTATTTTACTTTTAGATACGTTTTTTATAGAACATAATATGTTGTTTTTTAGTATACCATTTATAAAATATTAGTATTATTATAAGATCAATTAAATTCCTTCAAAGAAAATTAATACGTTCTTTGAATTTTTTTATATTTCTTTTTTATTTTATCAAAAAAAAATAAATTATAAAAAATTCAGATAAACTTATCAAAACTATTTAATATAAATCTTTTTTAATGTTATAAAATTTCTTAAAAAGATTTTTTTGCACAATTTTTGCAAAAATATTTTAAAAAAAACTATAAATTTTTTAAATTTTAAAAAACTATAAATTTTTTAAATAAAATATACATTATATTTTAAAAGAATTAAACTGATTTTATTAAAATATTTAAAATTTCAATCAATGTTTAATAAAAAATTTTAAAAAATTCAATCACCTTAATATGTAGATAAATTATTAATAAAAATAATAAAATATATTGAATTATATTTTATAAATTTTAAAATTTATAATAAGGTAAAAAAATGAAAGAAATCAATCAAATAGGACTTACATTAATTAGCTTTTTTTCATATGCATTTACAGGTGCATTAGTAGTTGTTACTGGAATGATTATGGGGAATATTGCTAATTATTTTAACTTATCTATAGCTCAAATGAGTAATACATTTACCTTTTTAAATGGAGGAATATTAATATCTATTTTTTTAAATTCTTGGTTAATAGAAATTATATCATTAAAAAAACAGATTATATTTGGATTTATACTTACTATTATATCGATAATAGGTATAGTTTTTTTTAAAAATATATTTTTATTTTCAGTTAGCATGTTTATACTAGGATTAGTAAGTGGAATAACTATGTCTATTGGTACATTTATTATCACTAGTCTATATTCAGGTGCAAAAAGAAGCTCTCGTTTATTGTTAACTGATTCTTTTTTTAGTATGTCAGGAATGATATTTCCGATTATTACTGCTACTCTTTTAGAAAAAAAAATTCTTTGGTATTGGATTTATATATGTATAGGATTGGTATATTTAATAATTTTTCTTTTAACAATAAATTTAAATTTTACACAGTTAAAAAATAAAATCAAAAGTATTAATCAAAAAAAAGAAAGATGTAATACTAATATAGTATTACTATCAATTGCTGCATTATTATACATTTTAGGACAATTAGGATTTATTTCTTGGGTGCCACAATATGTTACTGAATATATGCATGTTAATATACAAAAAACTGGTAGTCTAGTAAGTAGTTTTTGGATGTCTTATATG
Source organism: Buchnera aphidicola (Artemisaphis artemisicola) (assembly GCF_005082365.1). Taxonomy (NCBI): domain Bacteria; kingdom Pseudomonadati; phylum Pseudomonadota; class Gammaproteobacteria; order Enterobacterales; family Erwiniaceae; genus Buchnera; species Buchnera aphidicola. The sequence continues at coordinate 562,347 of NZ_CP034900.1, forward strand.
GTTGGAATGTGGTGTTTTAGTTTTGTTATTAAATTTTTCAATTTACATCGTATCTTGATATTTCTTACAAGTATATCTACAATTTTTATGTTTTGTTTTATTCATAGCCAAAATTTTTTACTACAGCAGTGCATGATTATTAGTTTAGGTTTTTTTTCTAGTGCCATTTATACTATTATCATTACATTAGCATCGTTACAAACAAAAAATCCTTGTCCCAAGTTAATAAATTTAATTTTATTATTTGGTACAATAGGAACTTTGCTTACATTTGTTGTAACTAGTCCTATAGTAGAAAAAAAGGGTTTATATGCAAGTTTAATTAGTTCTAACATACTATATAGTATAGTATTTATGTTATCTATATTAATTTATTTAAATACAAAAGATAAAAAAATTACATAAAAAAATTATTTTATTTTAATAAAAATTTAAAAAATTTTTATGTTAAAAATAAACTAGAAGAAAAATTTCTGGTTTATTTAAAAAAATGGAACTAATCCCAACTTATAATATACTTCACTTAAAACTTTTTGAGATTTTAATTGAGCTTGTGTTGCTCCTTCTAATATTATTTTGTTTAAGTAAGATTCATCATTACGATAACAATAATAAGATTGTTGTAATTTAAACAAAAATTTACATAAACAATCTGATACAATATTTTTAAATTCTGAATATAACATACCATCTAATTCTTTTGATAAAACACTAATTTCTTTATTAGTCACAGTAGATAAAATTTCTAATAAATTTGAAATACCTGGTTTTTGTTCTTTATTATAATATATTTTAGCAGGTATTTGTGAATCAGTTACAGCATTTTTTATTTTTAAAATAATAGAATTCATATCATCTAATAAAAAAATAACATTATTTTGATTATTATCAGATTTTGACATCTTTTTGTTAGGTTCTAATAAAGACATAATCTTCGAACCATATTGATTAATCAACGGTTCAGGTAATTCAAAAATATTTCCATATATAGAATTAAAGTAATTAGCTATATCTCGTGTGAGCTCAATATGTTGTTTTTGATCTCTTCCTACTGGAACAAAATTAGTTTGATACAATAAAATATCTGATGCCATTAAAATAGGATAATTAAACAAACCTACACTTGTTTTTTTAATATAATTATTTTTGATATTTCTTTTTGCTTTAAATTGTGTCATACGCAGCAACTCTGAAAATTGACTAAAACAATTTAAAACCCAATTTAATTGAGTATGCTGATAAACATGAGATTGAATAAAAATAATACTTTTTTTGGGATCTACTCCACATGCTAAATAAAAAGATAATGTATCTAATATAGACTTCTTTAAGTCAATATTTTTTTTTTGAACAGTCAATGAATGTAGATCAGCAATGCAATAGAAACAGTCATAATTATTTTGTAATATAGACCAATGACGCATTGTACCTATATAATTACCAATAGTTAAATTTCCAGAAGGTTGTACAGCACTGAATAAGACTGGTTTAGAAACAATCATATTATAATCCTAAATAAAATATTAATGAATAGATCGTGTATGAGCATGCTGCAATTCTTGTCTAATTTTTTTAATAATTAAATCATAATTAGGATGTTTAAATATTCCAGATCCAATGACAAAAACATTAGCTCCTGAAAATGCTATTTCAGCAATATTTTCTAATTTTACTCCTCCATCTACTTCTAAAAGAATGTCAGAACAATGAGCATCGAGAATTTTTCTTACTTGATTTAATTTTTTAAATGTAGAGGGTAAAAAAGACTGATTTCCAAATCCTGGATTTACTGACATTAATAAAATTAAATCTAATTTTTCTAAAATATAATCAAGAAAATTAAGTGATGTAGCTGGATTCAAAGCTAGTCCTACTTTACAACCATATTCTTTGATTAAACTTATCGTACGTTCAATATGCAGAGTTGCTTCTGGATGAAAAGTAATAAAAGTAGCTCCTGCTTTAGCAAATTGAGGAATTAAGTTATCTACAGGATTTATCATCAAATGAACATCAATAGGAACATTAATATTATAATTACGAAGTGATTCTAAAATCATAGGTCCCATAGTTAAATTAGGTACGTAATGATTATCCATAACATCAAAATGTATTAAATCACTTCCTGCATCTATAACTTTTTGAGTTTCTTCTCCTAAACGTGCAAAATCAGCCGATAAAATTGATGGAGCTAAAAAAAAATTTTTCATATATATTTCCTGCATTTTTATATTTTAAAACATTAATTATATAACACTAATAATTCATTAAATTTTATTTTACTATTGATTAAACATTTGTATTTTATAAAATATAAATAAAAATTTTAATATAATAAACGCATGATAAATTATTTGAATTTGATATTAAAAAAAGAATAAATTTTTTTTAAAATAGACTGTATAACAAAATAAACTAATTTTTTATATTTAAAAAAATTAAAATTATTAATAATATTTAAATAAATATCATAAAAAAAACTGAATATCAGAAAATTTATATAATCCTGTTTGTAAAAATATCTCTTTATAACTTTCAAAAGAAACATTAATTTTATCATGAAATTATATCGGCATAATATATTATAAAAATATATATACAAACATAAAGAAATTTATACTTTTTAATAAATATTAATAAATATAGTGTATTTTTAAAATAAAAATCTAATTTATTAGTTTGATTAACAAACATAATTATGCATTATGAAAAAAAGTCTAAAACATGAGTTTTAGCACAATTAATTAATAAGAATACTATTAATATCTTTTAAAATATAACTATTACATTTAGTGTTTAAAAAAAATTGAACTAGTTACTAAAAAGATTTAATTAAAGATTTCTTTTTTACAAGAATTTTAAACATATCATCTAATATGCAATAGATTCTGTTTTCCTAATTGAAAAACAAATTTTTTTAAAAATATTTTATTAATTAATTTAGAATAAAATTGATTTTTTTCAAAATCTAAAATATTTTTTTACTCTCTATAGTTTTATTTTTATATATTTTAAATATATTAATTATAGAAAATTTATTATACTTTATATTATGAATATTATATAATTATAAAACGTATAATTTCTTAATAAATATAATTTCTTATTAAAGAACAAAACTATAAGAGTAAAAAATATGATTAAAATGAAACATTATAAATAATTTTAATATTTTAGATAATGAAAGTTTATTGAGAATCTTTAATTGCAGTTAAAATAATATTCTTATCTATATTGCTATAAATTTCAGCTTTTCCAATAGATAGTGGCAAAACTAGTCTAATTTCTCCTGAAATAACTTTTTTATCTCGCATCATATAAGGAATATATGAAGCAGCTGACATATTTTTCGGTCCTTTTATAGGCAACCCAGTTCTTTTTAATAAAATTAATATTCTTTTAAAATCTGTTTTTTTCAAATATCCTAATAACTCAGCAGTACGCGCAGCCATAACAATTCCTACTGATATTGCTTCACCATGAAGCCAATTACCATAACCAGCATGAACTTCAATGGCATGACCATAAGTATGACCTAAATTTAATAATGCTCTAAAATTATTTTCTCTTTCATCAAGAGAAATCAATTGTGATTTTAATTGACAACATTTTTTAACACAATAAGACATTGCTGAATAATCAAGAGATAGAATTTTTTCAATATTTTTCTCTAACCAGATAAAAAAATTTTCATCAAAAATAATCGCGTATTTAATAATTTCTGCTATACCAGATACTAATTCAGTACGAGGAAGTGTTTTTAAACAATCAATATCGATAATTACAGATGATGGTTGCCAAAAAGTACCGATCATATTTTTACCTAGTAAATGATTAACTGATGTTTTTCCACCAACAGAAGCATCAACTTGAGATAAAAGAGTAGTTGGTATTTGAATAAAACGCACCCCTCTTTGATAAACAGAAGCAGCAAAACCTGTTAAATCTCCTATTACACCTCCACCTAATGCAATTAACGTAGTATCTCGTGAATGTTGCTTTTCTAATAAAGCAGAAATTATTAACTCCATTTCATTTAATGTTTTATACTGTTCTCCATCTGAGAGCACTACTTGATCTATTTTTATTCCAGATTTTCTTAAATGATAAAAAACTTTATCTTTTAAAAGATTAGCTAGTGTTTTATTAGTCACTAGCATTGCTTGATCTCCTGGTTTTAAAGGCCAAAAAATATTGTCTTCTTGAATAATACCTGATCCGATACTAATTGGATAGCTACGTTTTCCTAGAACAACTTTCAACTGTTCCACAATTTTTTGCACTCCATAAATTGTTTTTTCTAATTACTATATTATATTTTTTCTAATAAACTAATAATATGAAAAGCTACAGATTTAGCGCTTTTTTCATCGGTTTGGATTGTGACATCTGCAATTTCTTTATATAGAGGATTTCTTTCACGAGCTAAATTTTCTAATATAGTACGATTAGATGTGGCAGTTTGTAATAAAGGTCTTTTTTTATCTCTCTTAGTACGCGATAATTGTTTTTCAATTGTTGTCTCTAAATAAATTACAATTCCTCTAGCAGATAAAAAATTACGAGTTTCTTTGAATTTAACTGATCCTCCTCCTGTAGCAAGAATAATACCTTGTTTAGTTGTTAATTCATCAATAATTTTTTTTTCTCTTATGCGAAAGCCCATTTCACCTTCTACGTCAAAAACCCAATTTATATCAGCACCAGTACGTTTTTCAATTTCTTGATCTGAGTCAAAAAACTCCATATTTAATTGCTGAGATAATTGACGACCAATAGTACTTTTTCCTGCGCCCATAGGTCCAACTAGAAAGATATTTCGTTTTTCTGCCATATTTTTGTTACTGAGATAATAAGTTAATAATACCAATGCTCAGCATTATTTTGCTGGCAGGACATAAATACATACAATTAATAAATAAATAGAATACAATCAATTATTTTTAAAATACATGAAAATATCTCGCAATTTTTATTTTATAAAATAACAAAAAAATATACACATAAAAATTTTAAAAAATTATTCTACAGTAATAATTAATAAACATTAAAAAATTTATTATTTTTTCATTGATAAGTTTGATCCTTATAATTAATTTTTAAAAGTAATCATACTTATATAAAAAATGAATTAAATTTTTATTTAAAACTTAGAATGTATTATGAATATGAAATTCATTCTATCAGAATGAGAATCGTGTTTTCTAAGTTTCTTTAAAAGAAATATATTTTATAATATAAACTTTTCTAAGTTATATTTGTAACGCATTTTCAAATCATTATTAAATATGATTAATTTAATTAAAAACTTGACGTAAATTTATATTTTAGATTAAAATATTAGATATATTTTAAAATATATTTTTAGTATAGCATATAAAATAAAAATGGTGAGATGTCCGAGAGGCTTAAGGAGCACGCCTGGAAAGCGTGTATATGGAAACGTATCAAGGGTTCGAATCCCTTTCTCACCAAAAAAATTATACTTTTTATTATAAAAATACAACTTTTTTATAAATCTAAAGTAGATTCTAATGCAATCTTAATCATATTGTTAAAACTAGATTCTCTATCTTTAGAAGAAAGATATTTTTTATTGACAATATGATCAGATACTGTGCATATTGATAATGCTTTCGCTCGACATTCAGCAGCCATGGCATATATTCCAGCAGTCTCCATATCAACTCCAATGATATTATATTTCTTTAAAATATAAAGCATCTTTTCATTATCATTATAAAAAGAATCTGTCGTAAAAAAATTTCCAATAGATACTTTAACATTCATTAAATTTGCAATTTTTACTATATGACACATCATATCAAAATCTGCAATAGCAGCAAAATCATGATTATTAAATCTTATTCTATTAACCTTAGAATCAGTAGATGCACCCATGCCAATAACTATGTCTCGCAACTGTATATCATCTCGTACAGCACCACAGGTTCCTATACGAATAATTTTTTTCACATGGTAATTTAGAAATAATTCTCTTACATAAAGAGAAGCTGATGGTATCCCTATTCCATGGCTCATTACTGATACTTTTCTATTTTTATAAAATCCAGAATAAGCCAACATTAAACGAGTACTATTTATTTGAATATAATTATTTAAATATTTTTCAGCAATATATTTTGCTCGTACTGGATCTCCTGGCATAAGTACTATATCTGAAAAATCATTGATTTTACTATCAATATGAGGCGTAGACACTAATTTTTTCCTTTTGAATATAAAAAAATAGAATATTTTAAGAATTGTTAAAGCATACTTTCACCATATAACATATCAGATAATAGAAAATATTTTGCAATAGTTTGACCTATATCAGAAAATGTTTTTCGATGACCTAAGAAACGGTTTTTTATACCTGGAAAATATATTAGAATAGGAATGTTTTCTCGGGTGTGATTTGTTCCTTTCCAAGTTGGATCACATCCATGATCTGCCGTTAAAATTAATAAATCATTTTTTTGAACTAAACTAATTATTTCAGGTAATTTAGAATCAAAAAATTCTAAACCTCTAGCATATCCAGATACATCACGACGATGGCCCCATGTTGAATCAAAATCTACTAAATTAGTAAATATTATAGTATTATCTCTAGCTGATTTCATTTCACGAATTGTTGTGTTACATAACTCATCAAGACCATTAGACTTAATGCTTCTACTGATTCCTACTCCAGCATAAATATCAGAAACTTTACCAATTGCAATGACTTTTCCATTTTTTTCATCTATTAGTTTTTGAATTACTGTTTTAGCAAAAGGCTTAATTGAAAAATCGCGTCTATTACTTGTACGTTGAAAATCACGTTTATCTTTTCCAGTAAATGGTCTAGCAATTACTCTGGCAACGTTATATTTATTTTTATCTAAAATGGAACGAATAGTTTTGCATAATTTATAAAGATTTGATAAACCAAAAAAATTTTCATGACAGGCAACTTGTAAAACAGAATCTGATGAAGTATATAAAATAGGTTTACCTGTCTCAATGTGTTCTTCGCCTAAATTGTAAATAATATCAGTTCCTGATGCATGACAGTTTCCAATGATTCCTTTTAGTTCTGATTTTTTTATAATTTTATTTAATAAATCCAAAGAAATACTGTTGGATTTATCCTTAAAATAAAACCAATTATTTAAAACTGGTACGCCTGTAATTTCCCAGTGTCCTGAAGTAGTATCTTTTCCTGAAGATATCTCACTAGCAAAAGCATAGCTAGCAATAAGCTTGTTATTACCATTGAATCCTATTGGATATGTTCCAGTAGATTCTTTAGCTGCATGTATTAATCCTAATTTTATTAAATTAGGAATATATAAAGAACCTTGTCTTTTTATGTTAGCTTCTCCTAAAAAACACTTTTCTGCTATATGTCCTAATGTATTTGCACCAACATCATTAAATTTATACGCATCAATACTAGAACCAATTCCAAAAGAATCTAAAACAATTAAAAAAACTCGTTTCATTTTTAAAATTCCAAAATTACATATAAAAATATTTTTTAATTTTTAAATTATTGTTCTCGTATTTTATCAAATACAATATCATTGTATTGAACCATAATTACATTTAAATTAGCAATGCTAGGTGCTAAATATATCAATTGATTACAAGCATCATATGCTAAAAAAGAACTATTATTTTTTTTAAAATTATATAAACTATAATTATTTTTAGATCTGATCCAACGAGCGATAGTAATATTGATTTTCTCATACATTGCATTTATATTATATTCTATTCTTAAACGTTCAATAACAACATCAAATTGCAATATTCCAATTGCACCTAAAATTATGTTATTATTTATAATTGGCCGAAATACTTGTATAGCTCCTTCTTCTGATAACTGAATCAAACCTTTCATTAATTGTTTTTGTTTAAGAGGATCAGCTAAATAAATACGTCGAAATATTTCTGGAGCAAAACTAGGTATACCGATAAATTTAATTTCTTCTCCTTGTGTAAAAGTATCTCCTATTTTAATTGTACCATGATTATGAAGTCCTATAACATCACCAGGATAAGCTTCATTTATTAAAATTCTATCACCAGCTAAAAAGGAAAAAGCATCAGAAATAGTTATATATTTTTTTATACGTACATGTTTTAATTTCATTCCTTTTTGATATTGTCCTGAAACAATTCTCATAAAAGCAATTCTATCACGGTGTTTTAAATCCATATTAGCTTGAATTTTAAATATAAATCCTGTAAATTTTTTTTCTTCAGGATGTACTCGTCTTGCATTACTTTGACGATATAATGGAGGAGGAGCCCATTGTGCTAAACTAGATAAAACATGATCGATTCCAAAATTTTTTAATGCACTTCCAAAAAAAATAGGTGTAGCATTTCCTGTCAAAAACTTTTTATTATCAAATTTCGAATATACGTTAGTTATTAATTCTAATTCTTGACGTGTATATTTAGATAAATCTTTTCCAAGATATTGATCTAATAAAATATTAGACAAACTAAAAAAATTTACATCATGCAATAAAATGTTTTTTTTATATAAATAAATAACTTTGTCATAAATATGATAAATACCTTTAAAATTTTTTCCACAACTTATAGGCCAAGTAATTGGAATACAAGATAGTTGCAATTCTTTTTCAATTTCATCTAAAATATCTATTGGTTCACGACTATTACGATCTAGTTTATTAATAAAAGTAATAATTGGAATATTATGAACTCGACTTACTTCTATTAATTTTCTAGTTCTTTCTTCTATGCCTTTTGCCGCATCAATAATGACTAAACAACAATCTACAGCAGTTAGAATACGATATGTGTCTTCTGAAAAATCTTCATGACCTGGTGTATCTAATAAATTCATTAAAATATCTTTATAAGAAAATTGCATGACAGAAGTAGTTACAGAAATACCTCTCTCTCGTTCAATAGTCATCCAATCCGATTTAGCATATTTTCTATTTCCTCTTCCTTTGATTGTTCCAATAGTTCGAATTGCTTTTCCTAAAAATAACATTTTTTCAGTAATAGTAGTTTTTCCCGCATCAGGATGAGAAATGATAGCAAAAGTTCTTCTTTTACTTATTTCTTTTTTATAATTTAAATTAAACATATATACACTTATTTTAAAATACTGAATTTTAATGATTGTTAAAAATTTTATAATAAATCATCATTTATCTAATTAAAAATTACATGCAAATCTATTTTTCAAAAATCTTATTTAAGATTTTTAAATTTATTAAATAAAACAGTAATATAATATAAATTTATTTTAAATAAGCAATGGATTTCATCTAATCAAACATTCAATTGTATCAAATATATATTTAGTGCATTATTTATATCTATATATAAAAAATTTTTAAAATTAAATATATACAAAAAAAATCTATATAAATAAAAATACAGTTTTACATCTAAATATACGTAATATTATTATAAAGATTATTTCCTTATTATTCTTGATAAAGTTAATACACGAAAATTATATAGTTAAAATTTTAAACTTATCTATTAATTATATTAAAAATAATTTTACCAAAACTTAAAAAATCTTTTACTACTAATAGAGTAAATTACTTTATTTAAGATTTAATCCAATTATTTAAAAAAAATGATTATTTTACAATCAACATAATTGAATAATTATGCATTTTTTAAAAAAACAACTAAATCATAAGATAATTATTAAAATAATTTTTTTAATTTTAAATTTTTAATAAAGATAGTACAAAAAAAATTTTTTATTTCAATAAAGCAATTTATATAGACTTAGCAATTACAATTCTATTAAAAATAAATTTATCTTTAGTAATTAATATATAAAAATCTCTATTAGAACTATTTAAAATTCTTTTTTTATTAAATATATAATTAATTTTTAGATATATATAAAATAAGTAATATTCTTTAAAAATAGTATTTTTACAAATAATTATTAAAAATAATATTAATTCTACATGGTATATATTAATGAGAGTTGAAATGAACGGATATGAAGAAGATTTCTTATTTAATAAAAAGTTAGAATAAAGAATAAATTAGAAAGAAAGTTAGTAAAAAAAGTCAATTTAATTTTTTATAATTAAAGAATTTCAACAAAAACAAAGAAAATATTTTTATTTTATTTAGACGTAAATTTCTTATTATAAAAAATAAACATTTATTTAATAAAATTAATAAAAAGAATGTTGTCCATGTAGATGATCTGTTTGATCACAAACTTTTGTAATTTCAGGAAAAGAAGCTAATAATTTTTTTTCAACTGTCTCTTTTAAAGTTAATTCAATCATTGAACATCCGTTGCAACCTCCACTAAATTGTATTATAGCAGTTCCGTTATCATGCAGTTCAATTAAATTTACTTGTCCTCCGTGACTTGATAACTGAGGATTAATTTCTACATTCAGAAAATATTTTATTTTTTCTTCTAATGAAAGATTTTTTTGAGAAATATTAATTTTAGCATATGGTGCTTTCAATGTTAATTGTGAACTAATATTATCTATTACAAGATCAATTTCAGAGTTTTTAAAATAAGAAATTATATCTTTATTAAGATATACAAAAAAACCATTATATTTTAATTTAACATCTGATTCTTCTATCTCATTTTCAGGACAAAACGCAACTCCACATTCTGCAGTAGGTGTGCCTGGATTTACGATAAAAACACGTATTTGAGTACCAATGGGTTCATTTAATAAAAGTTGTTTAAAATGTTTTTGTGCATTTTGAGAAATAGTTATCATAAATTTTATTGTAATAAAAATGTTTTATGTTAATAATATATTACTAATTTATTTAAAAAAAAACAAGAAAATTTATTTTTACATTAATATTTTACATATAATATAATCTTGTATTAAAGAGAAAAAATGAATAATTTTAATTGGGATACTATAGGAACAGGAAATATTAATATAATTTTATTAAATGGATGGGCTGTTGATTCTAAAATATGGTTTTTTATTATTAACAAACTTGATTTTTTTTTAAATTTTATCTAATTGATTTACCTGGTTGTGGAAAAAATAAAAATATACCTTCTATGACAATAGATAATATAATTGAACTATTAAATAATAAAATGCCTAAAAATGCTATCTGGTTAGGGTGGTCAATAGGCGGATTAATTGCAAGTCGTTTTGCATTGCATTATCCTAAGAATATTTTAGCTATAATTAGTGTTGCCTCTTCTCCATGTTTTATAGCAAAAAAAAACTGGCCAGGAATTACAAAATGTACAGTATATCGTTTTTATAAAAATCTAAAAACAAACTACTATGAAACATTACATACGTTTCTAACTTTACAACAAAGAAATCTAATAAATTCAATAGAACTAAAAAAAATAATATATTCTCAAAATAAACCTAGTATAAAATTATTAATAGAAGGTCTAAAAATAATTTGTTCAGTAGATTTACGTTTAGAAATAACTTATATTAAAGTACCGGTACTAAGAATATATGGTGCAATGGATAGCTTGGTTCCTAAAAAAATATCAAGTATACTTGATGATAAATGTCCTGATACTTATTCGGTTATTATAGAAAAAGCTGCTCATACTCCATTTATTTCTCATCAAAAAGAATTTTGTACTATTTTACTAAATTTTAAAAAGTTACTCTTAAAATATTAATCTAAGGCCCCAAAATCTGGGGCTATAATAAACTATATCTATATATTAGTATTTTAAAAAGGAATTTCATCATCAAAATCTATATCTGAAGACGCATTAATTAAATCTTGATTTGATTTGTATGTTTCTGTTTTTTTGTTAAAATCTGATTTTTCTATTTTGTTTGTTTTAATTGAATTATTATCGTTTGTTGTTGTTGTTTGCAAATTGGAATTACGACTACCTAGCATTTGCATAGTACCTCCAATATTTACAATAATTTCAGTAGTATAACGTTCTAAACCGTTTTGATCTTGCCATTTTCTTGTTTGCAATGATCCTTCAATATATACTTGAGAACCTTTACGAAGATATTCACCGGCAATTTCTGCTAACTTACCAAATAACACTATTCGATGCCATTCTGTTTTCTCTTTATTTTCTCCAGTGTTTTTATCTTTCCAATTTTCTGAAGTTGCTAAAGTCATATTCACTACTGCATTACCATTAGGCATATAACGCACTTCAGGATCTTGTCCTAAATGTCCAATAAGAATAACTTTATTAACACCTCTGCTTGCCATAATACAAAACTCCAATTTAAAATTGATATAATACATATTATAACTTTTATTTGAACATGGAAACTATCTTATTTAGTATTATAAATTTTATAAAAATATCATCTTGTTTCGAACAGTTTCTTAGAATCTAGAATAATAAAAATTTATATATTTGTGAGATAATTATGAAAAAAAAATTTTTGTAAGAAAAAATCTTTATTCTATAGATCAATGTTTTTATATTCTAATTTTTAGGCATAAAAAATAAATAATGACTTAAAATAGATTAGTCCTTAGATAGTGTATTATTGAAATATTAATATATAATTTTAAAAAAAATTGACTAAATAACGGTATATGCAATAAATATGGCTAAAAATAAATTATATTTAAACCAAATTAATAGATTAAAAATTCCTCCTCATTCTTTAGAAGCAGAACAGTCAGTATTAGGTGGTTTAATGTTAGATAATGAGCAATGGGATACAGTTGCAGAACATGTTGTTGCTGATGATTTTTTCAGTAAACCTCATCGTTTAATATTTCAAGAAATGCAACAACTTCTAGATCTAGGGCATCCCATTGATCTGATAACTCTATCTGAATCTTTAGAGCAAAAAGGAAAATTAGAAAGTGTAGGTAGATTTTCTTATTTAGCAGAATTATCAAAAAATACTCCTAGTACAGCAAATATTACTGCATATGCTGATATAGTTCGAGAACGTGCAATAGTAAGAGAAATGATATTAGTAGCTAATAAAATAGCTAATGCTGGATACGATACTAAAGGTCGAAAAAGTGAAGAATTATTAGATTATGCAGAATCAAGCGTATTTAAAATTGCAGAAAAGCGTTTTAAAAAAGATTCAGGTCCAAAAAATATTGAACAAATTCTTGATGAAACTATTTCTAGTATTGAAAAATTATTTCTATCTCCTCATGATGGTGTAACCGGAATAAACACAGGATATCAAGATCTAAATAAAAAAACATCAGGATTACAACGATCTGAACTGATTATCATTGCTGCACGACCTTCAATGGGAAAAACAACATTTGCAATGAATTTATGTGAAAATGCCGCGATGCTTTATGATAAACCGGTTCTTATATTTAGTTTAGAAATGCCTGGAGAACAAATTATGATGCGCATGTTAGCATCACTATCTAGAGTTAATCAAGCAAGAATTAGAACAGGACAATTAAATGATGAAGATTGGGCTCGTATGTCTGGAACAATTAATATTTTATTGAAAAAAAAGAATATTTATATTGATGATTCTTCAGCTTTAACTCCTAGCGAAGTACGTTCAAGAGCACGTCGTATTTATCGTGAAAATAATGGATTAACTTTAATTATGGTAGATTATCTACAGTTAATGCGAGTACCTTCTTTATCTGAAAATAGAACTCTTGAAATCGCAGAAATATCTAGAACTTTAAAAGCCTTAGCAAAAGAATTACAAGTTCCCGTAATAGCATTATCACAATTGAATCGATCTTTAGAACAAAGATCTGATAAAAGACCAGTGAATTCAGATTTACGCGAATCAGGTTCTTTAGAACAAGATGCTGATTTAATAATGTTTATATATCGGGATGAAATTTATCATGAAAATAGTGATTTTAAAGGCATAGCAGAGATAATAATAGGTAAACAAAGAAACGGTCCTGTTGGAACAGTATGTTTAACGTTTAACGGACACTGGTCTAGATTTGATAACTATTCTAGCACTAAATATGATTAAATATTAAAAGATTTTTTTCATTATTAAAAAAACAAAATATATACTATAAGTATCAAAAAATATTTTTTTAATTATTTAACAATAAAAAAATTAATCTTTTTAAATAAATTATTTAAATATCAAAATCTATTAAATTTTATAAATTTAAAATTTTTATAAACATGCATTTATAAAAATATTTAAAAAAACAACAAAATAATTAAAATAATATTATTTTAGCTTTAAAAATGTCACTAATTAAAAATATCATCTATTTATAAAACAATTATTAAATTATATTTATAAAACAATTATTAAATTAATTAAGAGAAAATATATGTATAAAAAAAATAATTTGAAACTTGGAATAATAATGGATTCTATTGAATCAATTAACATTAAAAAAGATTCAAGTTTTGCTATTTTACTAGAAGCTCAAAAAAGAAATCATGCAATTTATTATATGAAAATGAATGATCTTTATTTAAAAAATGGCAATCCATATGCAAAAACTCGTATAATAAAATTAATTAAAAATACGCAAAAATGGCATGAAATTATTCAAGAAAAAAATATATCTTTAAATGAACTAGATGTTATTTTGATGAGAAAAGATCCTCCATTTAATACTGAATTTATTTATTCAACTTATATTTTAGAACGTGCAGAAGAAAAAGGTGTATTAATTATTAACAAACCTCAAAGCTTAAGAGACTGTAATGAAAAAATGTTTATATCTTGGTTTCCTGAATTAATCACTAATACTTTAGTCACAAGAAATATTTCTAAAATACGAGATTTTTGGATAGAACATCAAGATATTATAATAAAGCCATTAAATGGGATGGGAGGGGCTAGTATTTTTCGTATTAAAAAAAATGATCCTAATTTTACAGTTATTGCTGAAATTATGACGAATTATGAAAGAAAATATTGTATGATTCAAAGTTTTCTGAAAGATGTAGAATTTGGTGATAAAAGAATTTTAGTTATCAATGGAGAAGCAGTTTCTTGGTGTTTAGCTAGAATTCCATCTCTTGGAGAAACAAGAGCTAATTTAGCTGTTGGAGGAAACGGTAAAGTACAAAAATTAACTCAAATAGATTGGAAAATAGCAAACTACTTATCTCCTATTTTAAAAAAAAGAGGATTAATTTTAGTTGGATTAGATGTAATAGGTGATAAATTAACAGAAATAAACGTTACAAGTCCAACATGTATTTGTGAAATTGAATCAGAAACAAAAATTTCTATTACTGGTATGTTATTAGATTACATTGAAAAAAAAATATTAAAATAGAGATCAGAAAAATGATTATACTTTCATTTGATTTTGGTATGAAAAAAATAGGAGTAGCAGTAGGAGAAGATGTTACTAAAAAAGGAAGGCCTTTAATAGTTTTAAAAGCGTTAAATGGAAATCCAAATTGGAATATTATAAAAAATTTAATTGAATATTGGCATCCTAAATTTATTATTGTTGGTTTGCCATTAAATATTAATGGCACAAAACAAGATATCACTAATAAATCAGAAAAATTCGCTAATATATTAAAATATAAATTTAATATAATTGTAAAAATGCACGATGAACGTTTAACTACAGTTGAAGCTAAATCCATAATGTTTAAAAAAAGAGGTTTTAAAGCATTGAAACAAGCAAAGATTCATTCTTTTGCTGCCGTCGTTATATTAGAAAGTTGGCTGAATCTAAATATAAAATAAAATTTTTTTGTATATAAGATATTAAATTTTAAAAAAGAGAAAACAATGAATTATATTTATCTAAATTTTAAAAATTTAAAAAAAAATATAGAAAATATTATTATTGAAAATAATATTTTAATAAAAAAAATTAAAATAATAGCGGTTAGTAAAAATCAAAATATTAATACACTCAAAAAAACAATATTATTAGGAATAAATAATTTTGGAGAAAATTATCTACAAGAAAGCATTCCAAAAATAAAAAAGTTAAAAAAATATAATATTATTTGGCATTTTATTGGTAAGATACAGTCTAATAAAGTTAAAATGATTACTAAATATTTTGATTGGTGTCAAACAGTTGATAGAAAAAAAATCGCTTTTTTATTAAATAAACATAGACCTAAAAATCTACTGCCAATAAACGTATTAATACAAGTCAACGTATCTCAAGATTTACACAAAAATGGCATTAATATAAAGGATTGTTATCAATTAGCAGAAATAGTTTCTTCAATGTCTAATGTTTGCTTGAGAGGAGTGATGGCCATGCCTTCAATAACGACAAATATTATTGAAAATAAAAAACAATATGAAACGATAAAATTTATCTTTAAACAATTAAAAGATAAATATAAATCAATAGATACTTTATCATTAGGTACAAGTAATGATATAAAAGAATCATTATTAGCTACAAGTAATATGATAAGAATTGGACGCAATATTTTTAATAAGCAATAATATCATATGAAAAAAATTCAAAAAAGATAAAAATATCATGGTTACCTCAATTCCTATAAGTTTATACATTCATATTCCTTGGTGCTTAAAAAAATGTGGATATTGTGATTTTTATTCTTATGTTAGTAAAACAACTATTCCGGAAAAAAAATATATTGACAATTTATTAAAAGATTTTGAACAAGATTTATCTTTAGTTGGCAATAGAGAAATAAATACTATTTTTATTGGAGGAGGAACTCCTAGTTTACTAAAAAATGAATCTATAGAATATTTGTTAAATAGTATCAAAAAAAGAAGCATAGTTTCTAATGTTGCAGAAATTACTATAGAAGCGAACCCTAAAATACTAGAATATCAAAAATTTGTTAATTATAAAAAATGCGGTATTAATCGTTTTTCTATAGGAATACAAACATTTAATTCAAATTTATTAAAAAAAATAGAACGTACATATGATTTTTTAGAAGCAATTTATTCTATTCAAGAATCAAAAAAAAATAATTGTAACTTAAATTTAGATTTAATGTATGGATTACCTGATCAATTATTAGAAAACGCAATATTAGATTTACAATATGCTATCAAATATCATCCGGCTCATATATCATGGTATCAATTAACTATAGAACCTAATACTCCTTTTTATGCAAAAAATATCAAATTACCTGATGAGAATATGATTTTTCAAATGTTCTCTGAAGGCGATCAATTATTACGTAAATCAGGATATAATAAATATGAAATATCGTCTTATTCCAAATTAAATTATCAATGTCAACATAATTTAAATTATTGGAATTTTGGAGATTATATCGGAATAGGATGCGGGGCTCATGGTAAAATTACTCAAGATAATGGACAAATAATTAGAACTGTTAAAAATAAAAACATTCATGATTTTTTAAATGGTCATTATCTTAATAAGATGCATGTAGTTTCTAAAAAAGACAAAATATTTGAATATTTTATGAACGTTTTAAGATTATATAAACCTGTTTTTAAAAAACATTTTAGAGAAACAACTAATATCAATGAAATTTATATAGAAAAAAAAATTCAAATCGCAGTACAAGAAGGATTTTTAATTGATACAACAGATTATTGGGATACTACAAAAAAGGGTAAGTTCTTTTTAAATTCATTATTAGAAATTTTTTTAAAATAAACTGCAAATATTATTCTTTTATTTGAAACATTAAATCAAAAATTTTATTACCTTGAAGAAATGCTTTTCTTTCAAATCTAGTTATTATACGAGATGTCGGACGTTCAACAAACAAATGTTTTTTGGATAAATTTTTATATTCTTGAACATCTTTTATTTCATTTAATATATATAAAGCATATTCCTCTGAATCTGTAGCAATATGCAATATACCACTAATTATTAACTTTTTTGAAATTATTTTTAAAAAACTACATTTTAATAATCTTCTTTTATGATGACGTTTTTTGTTCCAAGGATCTGGAAAAAAAATTTGTATTTTTGATAAAGTACGATTTAAAATCATAGTGTTTATCACTTCTATTGCATCATGATTAATAATTTTTAAATTTTGAATTTTAGAAGAATAAGCAAAATTTAAACAAGAACCAATACCTGATTTATATACTTCTATTCCTAAAAAATTTTTATCAGGAAAATTTTTTGCAGTTTCAACTAAAGACTGGCCCGAACCAAAACCAATTTCTAATATAATTGGATTATTGTAATTACTGAAAATAGATTTTAAATTTAATGGTGTTAATTGAAAATCGATACCTATTAAAGACCAATGTTTTTCAATAGCATTTAATTGAGATTGAGTAATACGACCTTGTCGACAAACAAAACTACGAATTTGACGAAAAAAAACACCATTTTCATTATATTCTTCTGTTAAAATATTTTTCTTCATATTTATTTAATTAAATTTATATTATTAAAACAAAAAAACTTTGTTAAAAATGTTATTTAAAAATAATAACATAAATCAATATAGTTTAAAATATATATTCATCTAAATAAGACTTTAGTTTTATTTTTTAAAAAATGGTTTAACTATAATGACAACATATATTTTTTCACAATTAGTTTTAAATTGGTACCATAATAATGGTAGAAAAAACTTGCCATGGCAAAAAAATAAATCATTATATATTGTATGGATATCTGAAATTATGTTACAACAAACTCAAGTGAAGTCTGTTATTCCATATTTTAAAAAATTTATACTAACATTTCCTAATATAAAATCTATAAATGATAGTACATTAGATGAATTATTACATTTATGGAGTGGTCTTGGGTACTATAGAAGAGCTGTAAATATTTATAAAACAGCTAAAATCATTGAAAGAGAATTTCAGGGTGTATTTCCTACAAAATTTTTAGATGTCATTAAATTACCAGGAATAGGAAGATCTACAGCAGGCGCTATTCTATCATTATCCTTGAATTTTTTTTATCCTATTTTAGACGGAAATGTAAAAAGAATTTTAATTCGCTATTATGGTATTGTTGGAACTTTACAGAATAAAATTATAGAAAAGAAATTATGGAATATTATTGAATTAATTACACCAATACATAATACCGGAAAGTTTAATCAAGCTATTATGGATATAGGTGCAATAATTTGTACTCATAAAAAACCAAAATGTAAAATATGTCCATTACAAGAAAAGTGTATTACTAAATTAGAAAAAAAATGGGAAAAATATCCCTTAAAAAATATAAAAAAAATATGTTTAAAAAAAATATCTTGGTTTGTTGTAATTAAATTTAAAAATAGTTTTTGGATGCAAAAAAATATAAAGAAAAAAATTTGGAAAAATTTATTTACTTTTCCAACATTCGAAACTGAAATATTAGCTTTAAACTGGTTAAAAGAAAAAAAAATTAATATAACAAAATATGAAAGAATGACATCTTTTATTCATAAATTTAGTCATTTTAATTTACAGGTTTATCCTGTTTTAATTAAAATATCTTATAATTCAAAATTTTATAAAGAAAACAATACTGGTCTTTGGTATAATTTAAAAATGCCTCAAAATATAGGATTACCTAAACCTGTTCAGGTAATATTGGAAAGTTTTAAGAAAAACACTTTAAAAAAAAAGGAGAATTAGAAACTATGAAACGTATAATTTTTTGTACATTCTTAAAAACAAAATCTGAAGGTCAGGATTTCCAAGAATATCCAGGTGAACTAGGAAAAAAAATATATAATGAAATTTCTAAACAAGCTTGGAAAAAATGGCTAGAAAAACAAACTATTTTAATAAATGAAAATAAGCTTAACATGTCTAAATTAGAAGATCGAAAAAAAATAGAAAAAGAAATGAAATTATTTTTATTTCATGAATAAAACTATTTTATATTAACATTAACCGTTAAAAATAAAAATTACTTTCTTATTTCATTAATAAAACATTAATACAGTGCTTATATTTGATTCTGGTGCAGGTGGTTTATCTTTTTTAAAAATTATTAATAAAAGAATGCCTAATATTAAATATATTTATATATTAGATAATGAAGCATTTCCTTATGGAAATAAAACAGAACTCTTTCTTATTGAAAGAAGTATAAAAATAATTAATATAATAAAAAAAAAATATCCTATTACTATAGTAGTAATAGCATGTAATACAGTTAGTACTGTAGCTTTATCTACTTTAAGAAAAAAATTTAATTTTCCTATTATTGGAATATTTCCTAGAATAAAAGCTGCAGAAAAAATTACAAAAAACAAAATCATTGGTTTAATAGCAACGAAAAGAACTATTAATTCATCGTATACTCAAAATATAATATATAAAAAATCTTCTTGTAATATTATAAAAGTCATAGGTACGAATAAATTAGCTTTAATAGCCGAAAAAAAAATTAGAGGTCTTAAATTTTCAAAAATATCATTAGCTAATATTTTTAAACCATGGAATCAAGTCCAAAAAAAACCTGATACAATTATATTAGGATGTACACACTTTTTATTATTAAAAAAAGAAATTAAAAAAATTTTATGTACACCATATATTTATTTTATAGATTCAACAGAAATACCACTGTTACAGATTAAAAAGTATTTTGCAAAATTTAACAAAAATCAGATAATACAAAAAAATATTTTTTTTTATTCAGAATATAATAAAGAATTAAGAGAGTTATTATTTTTTTTAAAACAATATGATTTTTATACAATTCAACATATTATTATAAATTAAAACTAATATAACATAATTTTTGATGTTTTTTTATTGCATAATCCAACAATCTTGTCAATAAGATTTTGTTTTTTGAATTAAAAGAATATTTCTTTAATAAACACTCAATTTTATTTTGATATTCATTTAAAGTAAACGGATTTAAAATTTCAAAACAATGTTTTAACCAGATTTTTTTTTCGTTATTATCTAATGTATGAAAAAAATTTCGAGCTCGATAACGAAAAAAAAGCACTTTTAAACGGGGATCATGAAAATTACAATATTCTTTTTTTAAATATATTGGCTCAATTTTTCTAATATCGTTTATAATTTTTTTATCATTTAAATTAAAAAAAGAATTGTATATTTGCAGATCAACATTAGAAGAATGATTAACAATATTGTCTTTAGAAAAGATTATTTGAATATTTTTAATCAAAGAAGAATTTCTCTTTAAAATTTCAATTTTTTTATAATATAAAATTAAATTAAATTTTAATCGATCATGATCTTCTTTACGAATTGTTTTAATCGGCGCTAATATAGGACAGCGATTCAAATGTACTAATACTACTCCTGAATCCAATAATTCTTTAATAAAAGAACCTTCAAAAGAAATATTTTTGCATAAAAATATAAGTTTTTTAATATCTTTAAATAAATCAATAGCAATTAATATATTTTTGTTATTTTGATGCCATATTAAAGGAAAAATACAACTAGCATTTTTCCGAATAGCACCAAAAAAATTAGAAATACAAACAATTGGTTCTGATTTTTTTAAATTAATTAATTTATACAATTCTTTTTTATTTTTGTTTTTAAAAAAGAAATTAAATAATTTAGGTTGTTTAGTTTTAACAAGTTTTGCCATTTCAATAGTCGCGTATACATCTGACATAGCATCATGTTTATCTAAATGTATGATATTATTAATTTCAGTTAAATCTGATAGTTTAAAACTAGGTAATCCTAATTGATTTTTAGGCCATTTAATACCAATAGGTCTTAATGCGTAACAGGCTCTTAATAAATTTATTATATCCCAACGAGAATTTTTATTCTTCCAACTCCATTCATAAGGATCAAAAAAATTTCTATAGAATATATTTCTTGTAATTTCATCGTCAAAATTTATATTATTAAAACCAACAGTACAAGTATAAGGTTGCATTAAAATATCATATATTTTTTTTGAAAAGTTATATTCATTCATGCCATTTTTTTGAGTATATTGAGGAGTAATATGAGTAATTAAAACAGATTGAGGATCTGGTAAATAATCATCTGCTGGAAAACAATAAAAACATTCTGGAATATCTATGATGTTCAAATTTAAATCTGTTCTAATACAAGCAAATTGAGCTGGTTTATCTAAAGCTGTATGTGTTCCAAAAGTTTCATAATCATAAAATAAAAAAGTAGGTTTATAGTTTTTAAAAAGCATTATGGTATTATTTTATATTAGTAATTAAATAAGATGTTAATTTTTTAAAGATCATTAAAACAATCAAAAGAAATACAATTTACATCGAACATAAAAAATAAAAGGATTATCAAATGTCAGAAACTAAGAAATCATTTAAAAATGTTTTAGAATTCGTTCATAAATTTAGAAGAAAAAATAAAATTAAAAGAGAAATATGTGATATTGAAAAAAAAATTAGAGATAATCAAAAAAGAATACTACTTCTAGATAATCTTGCTCAATATATTACATCAGATATGAATCATGAAGAAATTAAAAAAATAATTTTTATGATGAAAAATGATTATGAAGATAGAATAGATGATTATATTGTAAAAAATGCAGAATTGTCAAAAGAAAAAAGAAATTTATCAAAAGAATTAAAATTAATTATTAATTAAAATTGTTTTTCTCCCCTGACTGGATTCGAACCAGTGACATACGGATTAACAGTCCGCCGTTCTACCAACTGAACTACAGAGGAAGTAAATTTATATATATCAAAATTTTATATCTCTGTCAAATATATATAAAATATTTTTAAAAAAAATATAATTTTTAAAAAGAATTCTAGATTATTAGAAAAAATTGATTTATAGTAAAGATAGCAAAATAATGTGGCCCTTTAGCTCAGTGGTAAGAGCAGGCGACTCATAATCGCTTGGTCGCTGGTTCAAATCCAGCAAGGGCCATCATAAAAATAAAAAAATTACTTTTCTATAGTATATTGTTTTGCATAACAATAAAACTAGATAAGTATCAATGTTAATTGATATAAATATTTATAATGAATGTATATGTATTAAAAATTTTATAATAAATTAAGGTTTAATTTTTTATGTATTTAAAAAAAGAAGTAATTAATTTTTTTGTAAAAAAAAAGTATTAAAATTTGGATCTTTTAAATTAAAATCAGGAAGAAATAGTCCTTATTTTTTTAATTCAGGTGTATTTTCTACCGGAAAAGATATTATTAAAATTGGTTTATTTTATGCTCATGCTATAATAAATTCAAAAATAGAATTTGATATATTATTTGGTCCAGCATATAAAGGCATTCCTATTTCTATAGCTACTTCTATAGCACTAAAACATTATTATAATTTAAATATTCCGTATTGTTTTAATAGAAAAGAACACAAAATACATGGAGAAAAAGGAGAATTAATTGGTCAAAACGTTTCTAATAAAAAAATTGTTGTTTTAGATGACGTTATTACATCAGGAACAGCTATACATCAAGCTATTAAAATACTTGAAAAAAAAGAAGCAAAAATCGTATCTGTTTTCGTTCTTTTAGATAGACAAGAAAAAGGAAGAAGAAACTTAAATGCTGTTAGTCATATAAATAATAAAAAAAATTATAAAATTATTTCTATAATTACCATTGAAGATTTAATTAATTATTTACTAGAAGATAAAAAATTAAAGAAAAATATTCCCCAGTTAATAAAATATCGTGAAAAATATGGAATCTTTTAAAGTAATCCAGAATGACCAAAACCTTTTTGATCACGTACTGTCTTTTCATTAAAATCTTTTACTAAAGAAAAATATGGTTTAATAATCGGAATAAATATTATTTGTGCTATCCTATTATTAGGATAAATAAAATATTGTTTTTTACTACGATTCCAAATTGAAATCATCAATTGACCTTGATAATCTGAATCAATTAAACCAACAGAGTTTCCTAATATAATACCTTTCTCATGACCTAATCCAGATCTAGGCAAAATTAAAGCAGCAATGTTAGGATTTGCAATATGTATAGCTATACCTGTTGGAACTAAAACAGTATCTTGAGGATTTAATTGAATTTTTTCTTTTATGCAAGCCTTAAGATCTAAACCAGAAGATCCTTCTGTTGTATATTTAGGTAAAGAAAAATTTTTATTTATATGTGTATTTAAAATTTTTATTTCGATTTTATTCATAATAATATTATCTACTTTTTAATAAAAAATGTTTAACAAGTTTCTGATGCAGATACGTAAAAACCAGAATTAATAAAAGAAGAACGAGAAGATAATAAATAATTTAATGTATCCCCAGTCCATGTTCGCACTATTCCCCCAGCAGCAACAACAATAGCATGACCAGCAGCAGTATCCCAAATATGTGTATTCCCAAACCTTGGATAAATTTGAGCTTTTCCTTCTGCTATCAAACAAAACTTTAATGAAGATCCTAATTTTTTTATTTTATAATTTTTTATTTTTTCTAAGTAATCATTTAATTTATTATGAGAATGTGAACGACTAGTTATTAATAATGGAATATTTTGGTTAGAAACATAAATTTTTTCTCTTAAACCTAATTTGGTCTCTTTCCAAGCATTTTTTTCAAAAGAACAATATAAAACATCAAAAAAAGGTGCATATATTACTCCCAAAACGGGTATTCCATTTTTAATTAAACTAATATTTACTGTGAACTCACCGTTTTTTTTTAAAAATTCTTTAGTTCCATCTAATGGATCGACTAACCAATAATTATTCCAAGATTTACAAATTTTAAAATCATATAATCCTTCTTCAGAAATAATAGGAATTTTAGGATCGATTAACGCAAGACCTTTTTTAATTATATTATTAGCTTCACGATCAACATTAGTTATAGGGCTTTTATCTGATTTATAAAAAATATTTAAACGTTTTTCAGAATTATAAAAACTCATAATTGTATTTCCAGCACTACGTGCTAACTGACAAATTTGATCTAACATTTTATACCGTAGATTTATATATTAAAAAAATTTTAAAGAATTAATTTTTTGGAATGATATTGACTATAAAATAAACAACAACATCATGATGTGGTTGAAACATTACTTTATGTTCACCAATGTGACGTAACAAACCATTTGGCAGTCGAATTTCTTTTTTATTTACTTTGATTCCTAATGTTGTTATTTCTTTAATAATATTTCTTACACCTACAGAACCAAATATTTTATTTTCTTTTCCTACTTTAGAAGCAATAGTTATAGATTGTATTTTTTTAATTTTATCAGCTCGAGACTGTGCTATTAATAATTTACTTTTATTTTCTTGTTCCAATGCAATACGTTGTGCTTCAAAAGATTCGATATTTTTTTTGTTAGCTAATATCGCTTTTCCTTTAGGAATTAAAAAATTTCTTGCATAACCAGATTTAACATTAACAATTTTTCCAGAATCACCTAATTTATAAATTTTAGATAAAAGAATGACTTCCATAGTTTATTATTCTCTTTGATAGTTAACTTGTTTTTGTAATTATCGTATCAACGATGTTGATCAGTATATGGCAATAAAGCAAGATACCGTGCGCGTTTAATAGCTCTAGATAATTGTCTTTGATACTTTGCTCTAGTTCCAGTAATGCGACTAGGAACAATTTTACCACTTTCTGTAATATAATTTTTTAAAACTGCAACATCTTTATAATCTATTTCTTGAATACCTTCTGCAGTAAATCGACAATATTTTCTACGACGAAAGTAACGTGCCATTTATATTTTCTCCAAATATAATAAATATATTATATTAAATATTTGTTTTTTTAAAAGATTAAAGAAACTTTTTTTTAAAGATTTTTTAAATATCATTAAAACTTTTTATGATTGACGTTATTTTTTTTCTTTTTTATCATCTTTTAATTTTAATATAGGTGATAATTCAGTTATTGCTTTTTTCATAGACATAATCATATTTCTAAGAATAATGCTATTAAAACGAAATTCTGTTTCTAACAGATTAATGGTTTTAGGAAAAACTTCTATATTCATTAAAATATAATGTGCTTTATGTAATTTTTTAATAGAATAAGATAATTGACGTCTGCCCCAGTCTTCTAGACGATGTATAATTCCTTCGTTATCAGAAATTATTTTTTTATACTTTTCAATCATAAGAGGTATTTTTTCACTTTGATCTGGATGAATCATAAATATTATTTCATAATGACGCATAAAATATGTCCTTTTGGTTTTTAAGCTTCCTTACTAAGATGGTTGTATACACTTTTTAAGGAAGCAAGGCACAATGTTAAATTAAAGAAAATAGGTATACATGGTATTTTAATTACAAAAAAAAATCAATATAATTTATATTATACAAAATAGAATTAATAAGATTTACATAAAGATAATTCTATTTTTCGTTCATTTAAATTAATAGAAATAACTTGAACTTTTAAAATATCACCAAGACGATAAATTTTTTTACTAGACTTTCCAATTAGCTTCAGTCCTATAGAGTCAAAATAATAATAATCGTCATTTAACGAAGCTATATGAACTAATCCATCAATAAAAAATTGATTTAAACGCACAAAAAATCCGAAAGAAGTAACATTAGAAATTACTCCAGTAAATATTTGTCCAATTTTATTACTCATAAAATCGCATTTCAACCAGTCAATAACATCTCTACTAGCTTCATCTGCTCGTCTTTCAGTCATAGAACAATGCATTCCTATTTTTTTTATTTCATGAGAATTATACAAATAAGCATTATAATTAGAAGATTTATTCTGCTTTTTAGATAATAAATATTTAATAACTCTATGTAATATAAGATCAGGATAACGTCTAATAGGTGAAGTAAAATGAACATAACTAGACAAAGACAAACCAAAATGTCCGCAATTATCAGGAGAATATACAGCTTGTTTCATAGATCTTAATAATATTGTTTGAATCATTTCATATTCAGGAAGATGAGCAATATTTTTTAATAAATTTGAATAATGCATAGATTCAGGTGTTTCTCCTCCAGATAATGTAAGTCCTAATTCTTTTAAAAATAGACGAAAACTAACAACATTTTCTCTTTTAGGACGATCATGATTACGAAAAAGAACAGGATATTTATATTGCGAAACAAAAGAAGCAGAAGCTATATTTGCTAAAATCATACATGATTCAATAAATTTATGCGCATCATTCCTAATATTTTTATAAATATTTTTAATTCTATGATTAACATCTAAAATAAATTTAGGTTCTATGCTGTCAAAATCAATACCTTTTTTAGAAAAAATACTTTTATTAAAAACTTTTTGTAAATGTGAAAAATTGTCAATGTATTTTAATAATTTTTTATATTTAGAACGAAGAAAAATATCCCCATTCCATATTTTAAAAATTTCGTTATATGTAAATCTTCCATGAGAAGAAATAATTGCTTCATAATGTTTGTAGCTAACTAACTCTCCTTTTTCAGATAAACTGATTTCACATACTAAACATAGACGTTCTTTATAAGGATTTAAAGAACATAAATCTGTAGAAATTTTTTCTGGTAACATTGGCACTACTAAGGAAGGAAAATATATAGATGTTCCTCTTTCTAATGCCGCTTTATCTAGTGCACTATTAGGTTTAATATAATAACTAACATCTGCAATCGCAACCCATAAATTCCAACCTCCTTCTGAATATGGTTTTTTTTTACAAAAAACAGCATCATCAAAATCACGAGCATCTTCATCATCAATGGTAAAAAATGGAAAATTTCTTAAATCTATTCTCCTTTTTAAATCATATTCACTAAATTTACTATTAATTGCAGATATTTCTTTTTTAACTTCATTCGACCATAGGTAAGGAATAGAATGTGTGCGTAATGCCATATTTATGGATAGATTAATACCCATTTCTTTTCCGAGAACTTCTACGATTAAACCTTGTATTTTGCTATTTCGTATAATATTTTGTTTTAATTTAACAACGACAATAGAACCTGTAGAAATTTGTTTATTGACAGATGAAATTATAAAAATTTTAAAATGAAAACGAGTATCATTAGGAATAACAATTTTTTTTTCATTTTCAATAGCATATCTACCAACAATTAATATATTATTAGGTTGTAATAATTTCAAAAACCTAGCAGTTTTTCTTCTCTTTTTATCAGAATTAATAATATGAGCTAGAATAATATCACCATGAATGCAATATTTCATTTGCTCTGAAGACAACCAAAGATCATCTTTTAATGTTTCCGTTCGAAGAAAACCATAACCATCTCTATGACCAATTACTTTTCCTTTAACTATTTTTAAATTTTCAGGAACGATATAACAGCGATTTCTGGTATATATTACTTGACCGTCTCGTTCCATTGCTCTTAATCTTCGACGTAGTGCTTTTTTTTGTTCTTGATTATTAATATCAAATTTTTTTTCTAAGTATTTCTGACTTATTAAATCATCACAAGTTTTTAAACACGATAAAATATACTCTCGACTAGGAATAGGATTTTGATATTTTTTAGCTTCTCTTTTTTGGTAGGGATCTGCTACCATATTTACTTCTCCATGTATATTGTGTTTTAAAACAATATATTAATAATAAATAGATATCTATTTTAGATTTACATTATATTAAATGAATATCAATAATTTAAAAAAATTATTACTTCATATAAAACAGATCGCGAACTAAAATAATATCAGAACGATCAGGACCTGTAGAAATTATATCAATAGGAACTTGAGTTATTTCTTCTATACGATTAATATAGTTACGCGCTTCATAAGGCAAATCTTTAATTTTATTTATTCCTAAAGTTTTTTTAGTCCATCCTGGATAAGTTTCATATACTGGTTTTATACTGTCCCAATCATTATTTTCAAGAAATGATGTAGGATTTAAAGTTTGAGAATTTTGATAAGATGTACAAATTTTTATTTCTTTTAGTCCATCTAATACGTCTAATTTAGTTATGCATAAACTAGACAAAGAATTAATTTTTACTGCTCTACATAAAGATACCGCATCTAACCAACCAGTGCGTCTTTTTCTTCCAGTTGTAGAACCAAATTCATGACCTTTTTTAAAAAAATGTTTGTCTATATCATCAAATAATTCAGTAGGAAAAGGACCATAACCAACTCTTGTAGAATATGCTTTTGTTACTCCAATAATATAATCTAAATTTTTAGGGCCTATCCCTGTTCCAGTCATAACACCACCGATAGTGCTATTAGAAGAAGTAACATAAGGATATGATCCATGGTCAATGTCTAAAAAAGTTCCTTGAGCTCCTTCAAAAATTATTTTTTTATTATCTTTGATGGCATTATGTAAAATATATGTAGTGTCTTGTATCATATCATGTATGATATCTATGATTGGTAGTAAATCTTTTAAAATAATCTTGTAATCGATAGATTTGTGTTTGTAAAAAGATACCAATTGATGATTGTAATATTCAACTATTTTTTCTAAACGTGAAGATAAAACTTTTTCATTTTTTAAATCCCCAACACGTAAAGCACGGCGTGCTATTTTATCTTCGTAAGCAGGACCTATACCTCGTCCTGTTGTTCCTAATAAATTAATTCCTAATCTCTTTTCACGAGCAATATCCATTTCAATATGATATTGTAAAATTAAAGGAGCTGAATTAGAAATAAATAAACGTTTTCTAGTGAAAACATTATTTTCTTCTAGCATTTTTATTTCTTTTATTAATTCTAATGGAGATACTACTACTCCATTAGCAATAATGCCAGTGACGTTATTATGCAACAACCCAGAAGGTACTAAATGAAGAATGATTTTTTTTTCATTAACAACTAAAGTATGACCGGCATTATGACCGCCTTGATATCTTACAACATAAGAACCATCTGAAGTTAAACAATCTACTATTTTACCTTTTCCTTCATCACCCCATTGTGTCCCAAGTATTACAATATTTTTTTTCATACTTAATCATACCTATTAATATTTTTATATTTATAAGATTTATTCTTTTATTTGAATCATCTTATTCATATATTTAAAAAACATACTATCTGAATTAATCAGCATAATGTTTTCTTGATTTTTAAAACTATTTTCATAAGCACGCAAACTACGAATAAAAAAATAAAAATATGGTTCTTGACTAAAATTTTGTGCAAATAATTTTGTTACTGTTGCTTCTGCTTCTCCTTTAATAATCAATGCTTGTTTTTTTGCTTCTGCTAATATTATAGAAACTTTATAATCTGCTGCTGCTCGTAATTTTTCAGCTTTTTCTTTTCCTTGAGAACGTTGACTTCTAGCTACAGCTTCTCTTTCTGCTCTCATTCGATTGTATATAGCATCAGAAACTTCATTAGGTAAGTTAATTTGTTTGATACGAATATCTACAACCTCTATTCCTAATGCATTCATGCTATTTACATTAATTAAAGATGTTTTTTCTAAATTCATACTACCTTTATTTAATGAATCGAGAACATCTGTAGTTAATCTGCCTCGTGAATCTGTAACAATCTCTTTAACATTAAGACGACCTATTTCTGAACGTAATCGATCGCTAAATTTTCTTTTTAGCAATACTTCAGCTTGAAAAATATCTCCTCCTCCAGTTGCAAGGTAATAACGACTAAAATCATTAATTTTCCATTTAACGTAAGAATCAACAATAAGATCTTTTTTTTCTTTTGTAACAAAACGATCCGCTTGATTATCCATAGTATGAATGCGTTTATCTAATATCTTGACTGTTTCTAAAAAAGGTATTTTAAAATGCCATCCAGGATTGTACACTAAAGTCTTTTGTTCATTATTACGTAAAACTTTGCCAAATTGTAAAACAATTCCACATTCTCCTTCTTTTACAATAAAAAAAGAAGAAGAAATAAAAAAAAACAATACACTTGATAAACAAATTAAAATTTTGTTCATATATTTATTCTCTCTCTTCATTAGTTTCGTAACTTCTTAAAGAGTTAATACGACGTTGTTCTAAAATATCTTTAGAAGATAATGAAGAAGAATTATTAGTTTTTTTATCTTTATTAGAAAAATAAGAATGATTTTTATTATTTCTATTAAAATTATTTTTTTTTCTAAAATTTTTATTAATAGATTCTATTTGAGAAAAAAGTTTATTTAAAGATAAAAAAAATATTGATTTATTTTTTTCATCAATAAATATTTTTTTATTTTTACTTAATAATCTTTCCATAGATTCTATGTAAAGACGTCTTAAAGTTATTTTCTTAGCTGCTTTATATTCAGGTAAAATTTTAGAAAAACACGCTACTTCTCCTTCAGCTTCTAAAATTATGCGCGATGAATATGCTTTAGCTTCTTCTAAAATTCTTTGTGCTTGTCCATTAGCTCTAGGTTCTACTTCATTTGAATAAGCTTCAGCTTCACGTATATATTGTTCACGATTTTCACGAGCTGCAATTGCATCATCAAAAGAAGCTTTAACTTCTTCAGGAGGTCTAGCTGTTTGAAAGTTAACGTCTAATATTGTAATGCCCATTTTATAAGGTTTAATTGTTTCTTCAATCTCTTTTTGAGTATCGCTACGTACTAGAGTGCGTCCTTCTGTTAGTACTCGATCCATAGTTGAGTGCCCAATAACTCCTCTTAAAGCGCTATCAGTTGCTTGACGCAAGCTATCATCTGGATAAGAAACAGAAAATAAATAGTCAGCAGGATCAGTTATTTTATATTGTACATTCATTTCTACACGCACTACATTTTCATCTGAAGTCAACATTACACCTGAAGTTGCTAATTCTCGTACTGTTTCGACATTGACAGTTTTTACTTCATTAATAAAAATTGGTCTCCAATTTAATCCAGGTTCTACTATATGACTAAATTTACCAAAACTAGTAACAACACCACGTTCAGCTTCTTTTATGGTATAAAAACCACTAATACACCAAGTTAAAAAACTTATAAAAATTATTATTAAAAAAGAATAATTTTGATTATTTGATAAAGTTGTAGAATTATTTTTTTTATTAATAGTATTTTTTATGTTATAAAAAAAAATTTTTATATCTTCTATAATAGTTTTTTTAATTATTTTTTTATTATTTTGATCTTCAGATTTTTTATTATCATTTTTATTATCCCCCCATGGATTAAGATCAGGTTTATTATCACTTGGTTTATTCCAGGCCATTCTATGCCTCATTTATTATTGTTATCACCAAAAACTCAAAAAAATTATTGAGAATTAAATTTTAAATTTAAACAAATATTTAATTTATTTATTAATAAAATATAAATAAAATTGTATTTCTCAACAATAATATTATATAGATACTTGATGTTTTTTAACAGTTTCTAATATTTTATTGACTGTAATGTTAGTGTTATCACTATATAATATTTTATCAAGATTTTTCCATTTTTTTATCCATGTTAATTGATGTTTAGCAAGTTTTCTTGTAGCATAAATAATTTTATTAAACATTTCTTTATAACTATTTTTATATTCAAGATATTCCCACATTTGACGATATCCTATGCATCGAATAGATGGTAAATTTATATGTAAATCTCCTCTTAAAAAAAGTGTTTCTACTTCTTTTTGAAAATCTAGATCTAGTATTTTCTTTGTACGAAGTTCAATTTTATTATTCAACCATTCTTTATTAGGAGGCATAATAGCAAATTGAAAGATATTATAGGGTAATTCATTACTATTACTTTTTTTAAATTCTGTTAAATTTTTTCCAGAAAGATAAAAAATTTCTAATGCTCTTAATAATCTTTGAAAATCATTTTTATGAATTCGATTAGCAGAAATAGGATCTATTGATTGTAATTTTTTATGTAAAGTATTTTTATTTTCTTGAAGTAAAAACTCACGAAGTTTAACATTAGACGATGGTAAAATAGATGATTCATGCAATAATGTATGATAATAGAACATCGTTCCGCCAACAAGACAAGGTATTTTTCCTAATTGAATAATATCTGTAATTGCTTTTAGAGCATCATGTTTAAATTCAAAAGCTGAATAGTATTCACTTGGATCTTTAATATTTAATAAGCGATGCGGATGATTCGATAAAATAGATGGACTAGGTTTATCTGTTCCAATATCCATTCCATGATAAATTAATGCAGAATCTACACTGATTAATTCTATTGGCAAATACTTTCTAAGATCAATAGCCAGTTGACTTTTTCCACATGCTGTTGGTCCCATTAAAAAAAGAACTATAGGTTTTTTTTTTAACATAATCTTATATTTTTAACGTATATAATACTGTATCAATATTTATTTTTTGTAATAATTTTAGAGGAGGATTTGTTAATAATAAAGGATAACAATATTCTATTTCTGAAATTACTGCAATGCCATTAGTATAATTCCAATTTTTTTTTTCTATAAAAATATTAAGATAAAACCAATTTATTATTTCTGAAATCGATATTTTTTTTCTAAGAAATAAAAAATTAAAAAAATGCAATATTATATAATTAATATATTTTTTTAAAAAACATGGAATAGATCTTAAAATAACATATTTTGTTTTAAAGATTAAATTAAATCCAACTTGTAATAAAATTTCTTTATTTTCAAATAATATGATATATTCTTGAGGTATTGAAGAAATTTTAATATTAATTAAAGTAATATCAGATATATTTTTTTGTTTAATATTTTTAATAAATTTATTTTTCCTAATTATACCTTTGGCTAAAGGTAATGAAAGTAAGTACAAATTATTATTATAGTAGACCAAACCATAATATTTGCGAATAATAATTAATAATTTTACTAAAGAAAAATTATATTTTATTGAAGATGCATTCATAATATAATTTCTATGATCTTTTATTGTATCTTCTTTGTAAAGAATATGTTTTGTATTTAATAAATACTTTTTTTTTAATTCTACTAGATTACACACAATAGTTTCATAAATAAATTGATAAATAAAACAAGGATTATGAAATTTAATTTCTTTTTTGGTAGGATGAATATTTACATCAATACAGTCAGATGGAATTTGAAAATATAAAATAAAAGACATTTTATTATTGCCTATAATTTTATTACAAGCTTTTCGAAAAGCATTAATAACAATATGATTATAAACAAATCTATTATTAATATAACAATATTGTATTTTTTTTTGTTTACTAATATCTTCTGTATAAAATGTCCATCCAAATAAAAAAACATTATTTTTTTGAGAATTTATTTCTATTAATTGATTTACATCTAATTCATGGAATATTTCTTTCAATCTATGATTGTAATTATTTTGATTATTTATAGTTTTTTTATTTTTATTTATAGCATAATATCGTGTAATTAATTTATTATTATGTATAAGAGAAAAATTAATTTCAACATGAGACAAAGCTATTTTCTTTATTACTTCAAAAATTTTTAAAAATTCTAATTTTTTATTTTGAATAAACTTAAGACGAACTGGTATATTATAAAATAAGTTTTCTACTATAACAGTAGTACCTTGAGGGTGTGCTATCGGTTGCAAAAGAATATTATTGTTAATAAATCTTTCAGAATATATTTTCCAAGCAACATCACTATGTTGAGTACAAGAAATTAATGTTAATCTTGAAACAGCTCGAATACTAGCTAAAGCTTCTCCCCGAAAGCCAAAAGTAGAAATAGTTTTTAAATCTAATAAAGAAGTAATTTTACTTGTAGCGTGATGAGTTATAGCAAGTAATAATTCTTTTTTTTTAATACCACAACCATCATCTGTTACAGAGATATATTGAAAACCACTTTTTTCAACTGTAATATTAATATTTTTTGAACCAGCATCTATACTATTTTCTACAATTTCTTTAATTACACAAGATGGTCGCTCAATAATTTCTCCAGAAGAAATTTGACTAGATAAATTACGTGGCAATATAACAATAGGCATTACCTAATTCTCGAAATAAATGAAAAACAAAACTATTTTAAAAACAGAATGAAATCCTGTATAAATTAGAAATAAAATTGACTTATTAGATAATTACTTTTTTTTATTGAAAAAATTAATATATTCTAAAATTATAGAATATAATTCAGGACTATTTTTAGATAAATTACAAATTTTAATTATAGCATTTTCAATTCCTTTGTCTTTGACGAAAGATGATATTTTCATTGATTCTAAATCTTGAGGATTATGATAATGAAATGCTGCGGCAATACCTTTTGATAAATTAAAATAGGGTAAGTTGTATTGAATACTACCTAATAACGGTCCTATTAAACGTTCTTTATTTCCTAATTTTTGCAATGGATTACGTGCTATACGTTTGAGACTATCTGATAAAAAAGGATTGTCAAAACGACTAAAAATTTTATTA
This sequence comes from Buchnera aphidicola (Artemisaphis artemisicola), assembly GCF_005082365.1. Taxonomy (NCBI): domain Bacteria; kingdom Pseudomonadati; phylum Pseudomonadota; class Gammaproteobacteria; order Enterobacterales; family Erwiniaceae; genus Buchnera; species Buchnera aphidicola. Next base: position 597,475 of record NZ_CP034900.1, read on the forward strand.
ATATAATTAGCATGTTCATTTTTATTAAAATTATAACGTTTAATTAATACTAAACCACTTTCTTCCATAGCAGATTTAACAACCAAACGTATTTCTTCATCTAACATAGATTCTTGTATAGAATTATAGTTTTTCATTAAACCTAGATAGGCAGCTATAGCATGACCAGTATTTAATGTAAATAATTTGCGTTCTATAAAAGACTTTAAATTATCACTATATTTTATATCAATTATTTTAGGCAAATCTCCTTTAAACTGATTAACATCAACTATCCATTCTTTAAAATCTTCAGCAAGTAAAAATAAAACATCTTTATTGTTTTTAAAATGAACTAAAGGTATAATTGTATCAATACTACAATCTATAAATCCAACATATTTATTTAGATAATCATGATATATTGGAGATAATTTTTTTAATATTTCTTTTTTCAAAAAAGAACTTGCTTGAACTTTATTTTCACAAGCAATAATGTTTAGTGGTGTTATAGAACCGTTTTTAATTTTTAGTAATATTCCTTGAGCAAGAATTAAAGCAACAACGTGCAATGCATTAGCACCGACTGCTGTAGTAATTAATTTAACTGAAGAAATTATTTTCATAATTTTTAGATCATGAAAATGCACAGCACTAACTTTTCGAACATTAATAATTTTTTCTTGATGATTACCTACTATTTTGACAGTATACTGTTGATTAGAATTAATAATATTTATTAAATTTTGATCTATATCAGAAAAAATTACATCATAACCTGATTCTGATAAAATTCTTCCTATAAAACCTCGTCCGATATTTCCAGCTCCAAAATGGAGTACTTTCATAAATTATTCCAATAAAATTTATTAAATAAAAAATTAATCACAGATATATATTAATCTTTTTTCATTTTTAAAAGTGATAACACTTCTTCTACACTAGTAGTATTAGATAATTGTTTAATTACGTCTTTATTATCTAATGCATTAGTAATGTTACTCACAACCATGATGTGTTCATTATTTTTAGCTGCTATACCAATAACAAGATAGGCGATATCGTCAATATCTTCTCCAAAATGAACACCCTTGGGAAATTGACAAAAAATTATTCCAGTTTTTAAAACTGAATCTTTTGATTCAATAGTTCCATGTGGTATAGCTATTGATTCTCCTAACCAAGTAGAAGATATTTTTTCTCTTTCTAACATTGAATTAATATAATTTAATTTAACATATCCTTGTTTTACTAAATGTTTTCCAACAATATAAATAGCTTCTTCTTTATTAGCTGCATATTGATTTAAAACAATGTTTTTTTCACTTAACTGAAATAGATTATGTGATTTTACCTCACAATTTACACTGTTATTATTATCGAATAGATTAATGTTTTTTTGATCTAAAACAATCATATTTTTAGTTATTTTTTTTATTAAATTATCATAAAACGTGTTGCTAAGAAAGTTTTTTAAAGATAAATGATTAGCATAAGGTGCGTATTCTTTAGCACGATTTGTTAAATTTTTGTGTGTAATAATTAAATCTGCATTTTTAGGAAGCATATTAATTGCCATATTCAGTACAGAAATATGATTTAAATTAGCATTCTTTATTTTTTTTCGAAGGATACTTGCACCCATTGCACTAGATCCCATTCCAGCATCACAAGCAACTATAATCGTTTTTACATTCGCAAAAAAATTAGATTGAAAATTATTATTCTTTTTGAGAACATTTGAATTTAAAGAATTGTTGTTTTTTTTAAAATTTTTTTTATCATCTTTCTCAATTATATAAAAATCATATTTTAGCAATATAAAAGAAGTTATAAAAGAAATTAAAAAAGAGCAAAAAACAGAGGATATATTAGCAATATATAAACCTTTAGGTGTCATGGCTAAAATAGCTAAAATAGAACCTGGTGATGCAGCAGAAATTAAACCACCATGTAATAAAACTAGTATAAAAATACCAGTCATTCCACCTAAAATAAGCGAAAAAATTAATTTTGGTTTAATTAAAATATAAGGAAAATAAATTTCATGAACTCCTCCTAAAAATTCAATTATTGCTGCTCCACCTGAAGATTTATATAATTCCCCTTTACCACAAAAAAAACATGCTATTAACACTCCTAATCCTGGACCTGGATTAGATTCAATTAAAAAAAATATAGAACTATGATTCTCAGATGCATCTTGAATGCCTAAAGGAGAAAAAATTCCATGATTAATAGCATTGTTTAAAAAAAATATTTTAGCTGGTTCTATTATAATAGAAGTAAAAGGCAGTATATTATAATGTACAATAACTTTTATCAATTGCCCTAAAATATGAGATATATATTCAATAAATGGACCAATAAAAAAAAATGAAATTATTGCTAATAACATTCCACATATAGCGATAGAAAAATTATTTACTAACATTTCAAAACCATTTTTTATCCTATTTTCTATTTTTTTATCAAAATATTTTATAGCATAACCTCCTAAAGGTCCTGCAATCATTGCTCCTAATAACATTGGACTGTTCGTGCTAACAATCATTCCTATAGTTGTTATGCTTCCTACTAAACCTCCTCGAATGTTAGAAATTAAACTTCCTCCAGTATATGCAATTAAAATAGGTAAAAGATAAACAATTATAGGTGATATTAACTGTTCTAAAGTTTTATTAGGTTGCCATCCTAAGGGTATAAATAAAGCAGTCATCATTCCCCATGCAATAAAAATACTTATATTAGGCATTATCATACTGCTTAAAAATTGACCGAATTTTTGTATTTTTAATCTAATTGATATAAACATAATAACCACTCATATTACGAAAAACTAAGATTATAAAATAGTTTTAAAAAAATATAATTTTATTCTATTTAATTCTTTAAAGAAAATTTAAACTTATTTAAACTGTAAATAAGTAGTTAAATTAAACAAGATTTATAAAAATTAATAAGTCCTTCAGTAGAAGAATCATAATTTTGATTTTTTATATTATTATTTAAAGAATTATAAATATTTTGAGATAATTCTTTTCCTATTTCAACACCCCATTGATCAAAACTAAAAATATTTAAAATATAACCTTGAACAAAAATTTTATGTTCATATAAAGCAATTAATGCTCCTAAATTATATGGAGTAATTTTGCGTATTAAAATTGAATTTGTAGGTTGATTTCCTTCACAAACCTTAAAAGGTAAAATTTTATTTAAATCATTATAATTATTTCTAGATAATTTAGATTCTTCTAAAAACAGTTCTTTAGATTTACCAAAAGCTAAAGCTTGTGTTTGAGCTAAAAAATTAGATAAAAGTTTTTTATGATGATTGTCTAAATTATTATGCGAAATAACTGGAGCGATAAAATCGCAAGGAATTAATTTAGTACCTTGATGCAATAATTGATAAAACGCATGTTGACCATTTGTGCCAGGTTCTCCCCAAATAATAGGACCTGTTTGATAAAGTATTTTTTTGCCATTTCTATCAACAGATTTTCCGTTAGATTCCATATTAGATTGTTGAAAATATGCAGAAAAACGATGCATATATTGATCATATGGCAAGAGTGCTTCTGTTTCAGAACCAAAAAAATTAGTATACCAAACACTAATTAATGCTAATAATATTGGAATATTTTTATTGTAACTGCTTTGATAAAAATGATTATCCATAGCATGTGCACCATCTAAAAATTTTTCAAAATTATTAAATCCAATTGATAATATAATAGATAACCCTACTGAAGACCATAATGAAAATCGCCCACCTACCCAATTCCAAAATTTAAAAATATTATTAATATTAATTCCAAAATTCAAAACATTTTCTATATTGCTGGATAATGCAAAAAAATGTTTATTTAAAGCATCTAGATTTTTTGCACTATATAAAAACCATTTTTTTGCGCTATGTGCATTAGTCATTGTTTCATCTGTTGTAAATGTTTTAGAAGCAATTAAAAAAATAGTTTTTTCAGGATTTACTTTATTCAGTACTTCAATTAAATGAGTGCTATCTATATTCGAAACATAATGAATATTTAAATGATTTTTATATGGACGTAATGCTTCGGTAACCATATATGGTCCTAAATCGGACCCACCAATTCCAATATTTATAACGTCAGAAATAGTTTTTCCACTATAACCTTTCCAGTCACCATTGATAATAGAACGTGAAAAATTCTTCATTTTTTTAAGAACAGTGTTAATTTCTAACATAATATTACAATTATCAACTATAATAGGACGATTGCTTCTATTACGCAGTGCTATATGTAAAACAGCACGATCTTCTGTTTTATTTATTTTTTCACCAGAAAACATTGATTTTATTCCAGATTTTACATCAGTTTCTTGTGCTAAATTTAATAAATAAATTAAAGTTTCCTCATTAATTCGATTTTTTGAAAAATCGACTAAAATCTGATCTTTAAATAAAATTGAAAATTTTTTAAATCTATTCAAATCAGATGCAAATAGATCTCTTAAATGAATATTTCTTATTTTTTTAAAATGTCTTTTTAAATTTTTATAAGATTTAGTATAGTAAAAATTAATATTTTTCATTAAAAATTTTATCTCTCTTATTATATCAAAACAACATCAATATATATATTATCTGCTTGAAAAAAAATTAAAAATTTTAAGATACAGAAAAGAAAATATTTTAAATTAAAAATTTAATGTATAATTATAATATAAAAATAATGAAGAACTTCTAATAATCATCAAGATAATTAGACTTAATTACAATTAGTTTTTCTTGATTAAAGAATATTATGAAAATTAATAAAAAAAATTTAATTTGGATTGATTTAGAAATGACTGGATTAAATCCTAGTATACATCGCATTATAGAAATTGCTATATTAGTTACAGATATTAACTTAAAAATAATTGCAGAAGGACCCGTAATTGCTATACATCAAAAAAGAGAAGATATTTTATCCATGAATTCATGGAATCGTTTAGTACATAACAACAACGGATTAATACAACGTATTAAAAATAGTTTATATAATGAAAAAAAAGCAGAAAAAGAAATTTTATTTTTTTTAAAAAAATGGGTTCCTATAAAATCATCTCCAATTTGTGGAAATAGTATTAATCAAGATCGAAAATTTTTATTCAAATATATGCCAAAATTAGAAAATTATTTTCATTATAGAAGTATAGATGTTAGTACGTTAAAAGAATTAGTAAAGCGTTGGTATCCAATTATATATAGTAAATTTAGAAAAAAAAATCATCATAAAGCATTAGAAGATATTCGAGAATCTATCATAGAATTAGATTTTTATAGAAAAAACGTTTTTAAATTAGAATAAAAATAATTTTTTGTAAAAGAAAGCTTGAAAATTATATTTTATATATATAAAATATATTATATATTCATAAGCGGGAATAGCTCAGTTGGTAGAGCACAACCTTGCCAAGGTTGGGGTCGCGAGTTCAAATCTCGTTTCCCGCTCCAATCTTATTATTATTAAAATATTTTTTTAAAATAACTAGTAATTTTTCAAACGTAAAAAATATTTTATTTTTTAAATCTTATCTAAATTAAATATTATTATAATATTAAATTTTAAATGATTAAAAAATTCATAAATATAAAATAAAACAATTAAGGAAAACATTTATGAATTTTTACTGTTATAAAAAATGGAGCTTTCAAAAATTGAAAAAATCATTTTTTTATAAATTAATAATATTTTTCACCTTATTATTTTCAAATCAAATTCAAGCTATTAATATAAATAATCTTCTATTTAATAAAAACAGTTTTAAAAAAAATTATTTTTTTTTTAATCAATTAATCAAAAAAAAAGAAAAAGGTATTTTTTTAAAAACATTCGATTTTTCTAGTAAAAAAAATTTTTTAAATCAAATTCAAAAAAATCATGATATATGTATATCAAGAAAAATTACAATAGCTATTGATGCCGGACATGGAGGTAAAGATCCCGGAGCAATTGGTTATTCAGGACTGCAGGAAAAAAAAGTAAATATTGAAATTGCACTTAAACTAAGTAAATTACTAAATAATGATAATATGTTTAATGCCAAATTAATACGTAATGATGATTTATATTATTCATTAAAAAAAAGAAAAGATTTTTTAAAACAAAACTATGTAAATTTATTAATTTCTATTCACGCCGATTCCTCAAAAAAAGAATATGTATCAGGAGCATCTATATGGATAGTTTCAAACATTAGAATGAATCGTGAAATTAATAATTTTATTAAGAAAAGATTAACAACATATTTTCCTAAAAATATTGAAAATATATTTAAAGATAACGAAAATGATATTTTTTTAAAAAAAACTATTTTAGATTTACAATCTTATAATTTTCAAAAAATAGAATTAGATTTATCAAATCATATACTTGAACAACTAAGAAAAAATATAAAATTACATAAAATACATCCGAATTACGCTAGTTTAGAAATATTAAGTTCTATACACATACCTTCTATATTAATAGAAACTGGTTTTCTTACAAATATTTTAGAAGAAAAAAAACTGAAAACATCTGACTATCAAAACAAAATTGCTAATTCTATTTATTTAGCTCTAAAAAATTATTTTTATAATTTTTTTAAAAGTAAATGTTTTTAAAAATAGTTTTTTATAACCTCTTAAGCATCTAAAAAAATAACTTAAGATGCTTAAACTAAAGATAATTTTAAGTTAATTCTTTTTTAGAAAATTTAAAACGTTTTTTAAATCTTTCAACACGTCCTCCAGTATCAATAATTCTTTGTTTTCCCGTATAGAATGGATGACATTTTGCACATATATCTAAATTAAGATTATTAGTAATAGTAGAAAAAATTTCAATTACATTGCCGCAAGAACAAGTAGCAGTAATTAGAGCATAATGAGGATGAATGTTTTTTTTCATAAAGATTTTTCCTAAATGTTAAAGTGTCTTTTCTCTAAGTTGAATAATAATATATTAATATCAAAAAACTAATAGTTTTTTAAAAAAATATTACAAAAATATATGTATGATAATAAAAAAAAGATTGATTTTATATATTTTAAAAAAAAAAGAAGGTATTCGAATTTATTTTTGACAGTAATCTTTATGTTTTTTATCTTTTTTATTTTTTTTAATATAAAAAATAAAAATACTTCTCAAATAAGAAATACTGATTTTAAAAAAAATAGCAAAAGTAATATTTTATTACCTCCCAAACCAAAAAAAAAATGGAAATATATTGAAAAATTAAAAAATTTATAAAAAAATATAATTTTTAAAAGAATTAAATACGTTTGCTAATAGTTTATATTACAACATATTGCTTAAAAATTTTAGAGACTAATGTAAAAAAAATATTTCTCATGTTATTAAAATAGTAAATTCTATTTATGTTATCTGTTTTTAATAATCAAAAATAAAAATGTTATTTTAAAGAGGCTTTTCTTGTGACTACAATATTAAGTGTAAGATTAAAAAATAAAGTAGTAATTGGAGGTGATGGACAAGCCACTTTAGGCAATACAATCATGAAAAGTAATGTCAAAAAAATTAGATCATTGTATCACGAAAAAGTAATTGCTGGTTTTGCTGGAGGAACTGCCGATGCGTTTACTTTATTCGAAATGTTTGAAAAAAAATTAGCAATGTATCAAGGTCAATTGCAACGTTCAGCCATTGAATTAGCAAAAGATTGGCGATCTGATAGAATGTTACGAAAACTTGAAGCTTTATTAGCTGTAGCTGATAAAGAAACGTCATTAATAATAACAGGAAATGGAGACGTCATACAACCTGAAGACGATTTAATAGCTATAGGATCAGGAGGCACATATGCTCAGTCTTCTGCTAGAGCATTAATTGATAATACAAATTTAAATGCCAATCAAATTGTAGAAAAATCTTTAAATATTGCTGCAAATATTTGTATATATACAAATCATACTTTTACTATAAAAGAACTATTTTCAGAAAAATAAGGATTATCTCTATGTCTGAAATGACTCCTCCTCAAATTGTTTCTGAACTTGATAAATTTATTATTGGTCAAGAAAAAGCAAAAAGAGCTGTATCTATTGCATTAAGAAATCGTTGGCGTCGTATGCAGTTAAATAGTGAACTACGTCATGAAATTACTCCAAAAAATATTTTAATGATTGGTCCTACAGGAGTAGGTAAAACAGAAATTGCAAGACGTTTAGCTAAATTAGCTAATTCTCCTTTTATTAAAGTAGAAGCAACTAAATTTACTGAAGTAGGTTATGTTGGAAAAGAAGTAGATTCAATTATTCGAGATTTAACTGATGCTGCAATAAAAATGATTCGCATAAAAAACATTGAAAAAAACAAAATTCGAGTAGAAGAAATTGTAGAAGAAAAAATATTAGATATTCTTGTTCCCAGACCTAAAAAAAATTGGACAGAAAACGAAAATAATGAAAGTTTATTAAATACAATTCAAACTTTTCGAAAAAAATTAAGAGAAGGTTTGCTGGATGAAAAAGAAATAGAAATTAACGTATTAGCAACTACCATGGGTGTTGAGATAATGGCTCCTCCAGGAATGGAAGAACTAACTAGTCAGTTACAATCCTTATTTCAAAATTTAGGAGGACACAAAAAGAATCTTAGACGTCTTAAAATAAAAGACGCTATTGTATTATTAACAGAAGAAGAAGCTGCTAAACTAATTAATCAAGAAGAAGTTAAAAAAGAAGCAATTAACGCAGTTGAACAACATGGTATAGTATTTATTGATGAGATTGATAAAATATGTAAAAGAGGTGATTCTTCTGGACCTGATATTTCTCGCGAAGGCGTGCAAAGAGATTTGCTTCCATTAGTTGAAGGTTGTACTGTATCGACTAAATACGGTATGGTTAAAACAGATCATATTTTATTTATTGCATCCGGTGCGTTTCAAACATCTACTCCTTCTGATCTAATCCCTGAGTTACAAGGACGTCTACCAATCAAAGTTGAGCTCCAAGCACTGACTATCGATGATTTTGAAAAAATTTTAACAGAACCAAAAGCATCTATTACTGCACAATATAAAGCTTTAATGGAAACAGAAGGTGTGCATATTAATTTTACAAAAGAAGGAATTCGTAATATTGCAGAAGCCGCTTGGAAAGTAAATGAATCTATGGAAAATATTGGAGCTCGTCGATTACATACCATATTAGAAAAATTAATGGAAGATATATCTTTTAATGCCAGTAATAACTTTGGCAATACTATTGAAGTTAATGAACGTTATGTAGGACAACATTTAGATCAATTGATATCTAATGAAGATCTTAGTCGATTTATTTTATAATTCTTATGAAATGAATTATTTCTATTAATATAAGATAAATAAATCTTTTTAATTTATACAAATTTAATATTAATTAATTTCAAAATACTTGAAAAAAAAAAATAAAACCTTATTTATAACATAAGACTTTTTAATTTTCTTTAAAGGATAATTAAAGTTAAAATTTTTTCTAATACTTAACATAATTAAGAGGAATTTTATATGTCTTATCGTGCTTTTTCATTTATTCCAAATTTTAATGATAATAATATTTTTTCAAACAGATTTAATCAAATTGATAAAATGTTTAGCACTCTAACAGGAGAAAAACCAATATCTGATATACCAACATATGATTTTCTTCAAATCAATGAAACTGAATATCAGCTTACATTGAGTATTCCTGGATATCATGAAAAAGAATTAGATATATCTGTTCACAACAATCAATTATCTATTCAGGGAAAAAAAAATAATTCGGAAAAAAATGATGAGAAAGACGTTAAAAAATGGTTGCATAAAGGTATTAATTTAAATGATTTTTCTCTAAATTTTAATTTAGATCACAAAATTAAAGTAACAAAAGCAGAATTATCTTTAGGTTTATTAACATTAAATTTTGAATGCAATATTCCAGAAGAAGAAAAGCCTAAAAAGATTTTAATTAATATGTATAATGATACAAAAAAAATTGATAAAAAATAAAAAAATATGTTAATTTTGTGTTATATAAAAAGAATCATTGTGCTTATAAAACATAAGTGCAATGATTTAATTTTCATAATTATTGAGCATAACTAATGAATCCATGGATTAATGCAAACGTTATAAGTATAAAAAGATGGAATAATAATTTATTTAGTCTATTTTTAAATGCACCAATAGAACCTTTTTATGCAGGTCAGTACACTAAGTTGTCTTTATATGATATAGATGCTTCTCATCAAAAAAGAATCCAAAGAGCCTATTCATATCTCAATGCTCCTAGTGATAAAAAAATAGAAATTTATATTGTTCGTATAGAAAATGGAAAGTTAAGCAATCTACTATACAACCTTAACAAAGGAGATATGGTATTTATCAAAAAAAAATCTTTTGGATTTTTTATAATAAACGAAATACCAGATTGTGAAAATTTATGGATGTTTGCTACAGGAACTGCTATTGGTCCATATCTCTCTATTTTACAAGAAAGAAAAAATATTGATAGATTTAATAACATTATATTGATACATGCAGTAAAATATCAAAACGAATTAATTTATCTTCCTCTTATGAAAAAACTTCATAATGAATATAATGGAAAATTAAAAATACAAACAGTAACCAGCAGAGAAAAAAATATAAACTCTTTAACTGGTAGGATTCCCTTTTTAATAGAAACTAAAAAATTAGAAAAACATATAGGCTTGTCTATAAATTCTAAAAATTCGCATGTAATGTTATGCGGAAATCCTGAAATGGTAAAAGATACATATTCTTTTTTAATAAAAAACCGGAATATGATAAAACATTTACGCAGAAAAAAAGGAAACATTACAATGGAAAATTATTGGTAAACGTTTTTACTTACTATTAACAACGATCTAATGTAAAAGATATAACTTGATTAATACTTTTTTTATTTAAAATTAACATAACTAGTCTATCTATTCCTATTGCAAATCCTGAACAAGGAGGTAATCCATGAGATAAAGCGTTTAAAAATAGTTCATCTATTTTTTGTAGAGGAAGATTTATAGAAAAACGTTCTTCATTATCTTTAATAAACCGTTGCTTCTGCTCATGAACATCTGTAAGTTCGTAAAAACCATTTCCTAGTTCTATTCCTTTAAAAAATACTTCAAATCTTTCTGATATACGAGAATCCTTTGAATTAATAGCAGAAAGAGAAGCTTGTTTTGCAGGAAAATTATAAACAAATAAAGGTTGGTCTTGTCCAAGAAAAGGTTCAATTTTCATTGAAAATAAAAATTGTAATAATTTATCTAAGTCATTTTCAATATAATTAAAGTTATCTATTTTTAATTTTTTAAATATTTTTTGTAATTCAGATAATCTAGTAGATAAAGGATCAATTTTTAAAAATTTTATAAATATGTCTTGATAAGATATTTGATCAGATTTATTACATTTTAATATAATTTGTAGAAATTCATCAATTTCTAAAATTAATTTTTTCATGGAGTAATAAGGTTGGTACCATTCTAAAATGGTAAATTCTGGATTGTGATATCGTCCTAATTCTTTATTTCTAAAACTATGACAAATTTGATATATAGGTCCGCTTTCTGATGCTAATAAACGTTTCATATGATATTCTGGACTAGTTGTTAGCCATAATTTTAATTTATCAAAGTTGTTTAATGAAAAAAAATTAGTTTCAAAAGGTATTAAATTTACATCAGTAACTGTCGATTGCGATAATGTTGGCGTTTCTACTTCCATGATGTTTTTTTTTGAAAAAAACAAACGAATATTAGAAATAATTTTAGATCTTTTTAGTAAGGTTTTAATAGAAGCACTAGGTTTCCAAGTATTTTTTTCTTTCATATTAGTTGTTCTTTATAGACCTGTATTTTTAATAATTAAAAAATATTTATATAAAAAAACTAATTTTTATAAAATTACTTATAAAAAATATAAAAACATGAACATAACAGCAATATATCCAGGAACTTTTGATCCAATTACATATGGACATTTAGATATTATAACACGTGCAACAAAAATTTTTGATAGTATAATCATTGCAATTTCTAATAATTTAAGAAAAAAACCTCTTTTTAATTTAAAAGAACGAATTGAATTAACTCGAATAGCAACTATACATATTAAAAATATAAAAAAAATACTTGGATTTGATGATTTACTTGTTAATATAGCAAAAAAAGAAAAAACAAAGATTTTAATTAGAGGAGTTAGAACGATATTTGATTTTGATTATGAAATAAAATTAGCCGAAATAAACAAACAGATTTATCCAGATTTAGATAGTATATTTTTAATTTCTTCTAAAGAAGTATCTTTTATATCTTCATCTTTTGTCAAGGAAATTGCTAAATATAAAGGCAATATAAAATCATATCTTCCTAAAGAAGTACATTTTGCATTATTAAAAAAACTTAATATTTATCAAAAATAAAAAATAATAGGGTATATTACATACCCTATTATTAAATAAATTGTTATGTTTTACATAAAAAAATAATAATTATTTTACAAAATGTGAATATTTTAAAGTTGGTAAATTATATGGAGAAAGAACAATAGTTGCACGTGTCCCAAAAGATTTATATTTTTGAGTAGGATTATTATCATCTGTTTTTAAATCAGATAAATTAGTAGCAACTAATTTTATTGAACCATCAACAAATGTATCAACAATATAAAGATTACGTGAATTTTTTATTTGATACTGTTGAATTTCTGGATGTTCAGAAACTAATTGAACATAAGATTGATGTAAAAAATTTTGATTTGCATATGTAGAAATTAATTTTTGAGTTTGTATATCTGGTGTAATTTTTGTGAAAGATTTCATCATTGTTTCTTTATCATTAGCAACAATTACTGTACCATCTATAATAAAAAGAGATGGATTAGAATCAGTCATGAATGATTCATCTAATTCACTAGAAAATTTTAAATTGTCATAATTTTGTTGAAAATGGTTAATTGTAGATTCAATATTACTTAACGATTTTAATTGATCAGATACTGTCCATGAATTATTTTCAATAAAATGATTATAATATGATTTTTCAATATTTTTATTCATTCTTTTCTTAAAATCACTATCTACTTGATAAATATTTTTTCTTCCTTTCAAATCAAAATTTTCATCTACTCTTACAAAAGGATAAAAACTATCTTCGTTATTAGGTTTTGGTGTAACAGTAAGCAGATCTGGAAATGAGCTTTGAAATTCTGGATGTTGCCGATTACCATTTAATTCATTAACAATTTTTATCTTCCCTTGATATCTAATTTTTTCCATAATAGCTTTCATAAAAAGTTTAGCAGATTCAATTGTTTTTTCAAGTTCTTTAATATGTTCGGATAAAGAAACAATAGAATCAGTACTAGTATTTTCTGGTGCACTATCTGAATAAAATATTTTTTTAAATGTAGTTCCATCTAATAAATTTACAGTTTCTGTTTTAATAGATTCACAAGTTGCAACTATAGTATTTTTAACTGTATCAAAAACATCTTTAGCAATGTCTAACAGATTAATATCAAAAAGTTTTTGATTGAATTTTTGTTTGGAAGCTTCAAGAGTGATTAAAGTAGGATTATTTAGAATTTTTTTTTCATTAATAATGAATTTTTAATTTCATTAAGATGATCGAGGTTGATAACTTTATTTAAATGTTTTTCTAGATTATATTTTTTAAAAATATCATTCTCTGTTTGTTTTTTAATCATAATTAGAGAATTGATATATGCATTTTCTAAATCAATAAGATCATTTTCATTTTTTAATGATGAATCAGATGCTGTGTCTAAATTGTTAGTAATATTTTTTTTAGATTTTTTTATATTATTATTTTTAGATATTTCTTGAATATTATTAACATAAAAATCTTTTTTATATGGATATTTTTGATTTGTTATATTGATATTATTAGATGACATAATATTTTTATCCTTTGTTAATTTTAATTTAGATAAAATATAAATTAAATTCTAAAAATTGCTTTTATTGATTATTTTTTAATATAACGTATATTAAATAGAAATATTATAAAATAACAATTTATATTGTAAATATTTTTTTTTAAAAGTCAATTATTAATTTAAAAAAAAAATAAATAGATAAAAACATGAAAATATATTTATCATTTAAATGTTATAACAAAAGAATATATCAATTAATTAATACACTTAATTTAGAACACGATGAAGATTCTTCTATGGCTTTGTTAATTAATGAAAACTCGTTAGAGTTATATGATCGTGAAAATTTAAAACAAAAATCTATAAAAGTTGATTTTACTTCAAAAAAAAATAATTATAGATGCCTTCATTTTAAAAAGAAAAATGAAGTTTTATCTAGAGTTATAGGAATAAAAAAATCTTATTTTCCTGTCATATTAGATGCAACTGCAGGATTAGGTAATGATGCTTTTATTTTTTCATTTTTAGGATGCCAAGTTATCATGATAGAACGTCATCCAATAGTTGCCGCTTTGTTACAAGATGGCTTACAAAGAGGATATAAAGATAAAAAAATAGGCTTTTGGTTAAAAACAAGATTACGTTTACTAATTTGTGATAGTTTAAATATGTTGAATATACCTATGTTAAATCCAGATGTTATTTATTTAGATCCTATGTATCCGGTTAATAAAAAAAAATCTTTGCCAAAAAAAAACATGCAATTTTTTAGAAAATTAATAGGAAACAATTGTAATTCTCAAAATTTATTAAATATTTCTAGAAAATTTGCAAAAAAAAGAGTTGTAGTAAAACGTCCTTTTTATGCAAAACCTTTATCTCAAGATCAAGTTAATTTTATAATTAAAACTAAAAATCATCGTTTTGATATATATAATCCTTTTCAAATAAAATAGGAGTACATACTTAATAAGTACTCCTACAATTAATGTTAATTAAATTTATTTTTTATATTAAAAACAATATTATCGAATATAAAACACTAGATAATAAAATTGAAACAGGTAATGTAAGTATCCATGCTAAAGCAATGTTTTTAATAGTTTTAATTTGAATGCCATCTCCGTCAATTAACATTGTTCCTGCTACAGAAGATGAAAGAATATGTGTTGTAGAAACAGGTATACCTGTATAACTTGCTATTCCAATAGAAATAGAAGCTGTAATTTGTGCTGACATAGCTTGTGCATATGTCATGCTTTTTTTTCCTATTTTTTCACCAATAGTTACAACTATACGTTTCCATCCTATCATTGTTCCTATTGACAAAGATAAAGCAACAATTAATATTATCCACATTGGTGCGTATTCAATAGTATTCAGTATGATTTCTTTATTTTTTTTTAAAAAATGTTTATCTTGAATATTAATGTGATTATCATTTATAATATGATCTATTGCATCAGAAATACATAATAAAAAATGACGTAACTCTAATCTTTTTTTAATACTTAAAGTATTATAATTAAATATATTTTTTAATAATAATTTAGCTTTTTTAATATCTTTTATAGTATGAAAAAATTGATCGGTTATTATTGAATGATAAATTTTATTATTTTTATAGTTTTTATCGGATGTATTCAAAATATGTTGTAAATAATATTTTTCTAAATTATTCAAAACATTTTTTGTATCAATTATTTCTTTCTTGTCAGCGTTTAAATTTACTGAAAAAGAAGCAGGCATAATACTTATAAGAACAAGCATTATTAATCCAATTCCTTTTTGTCCGTCATTAGCTCCATGAGCATAACTAACTCCAATAGATGATAAAATTAATGCGATTCGAATTAAAAATGGTGGTCTTTTTTTACCATCTACTTTTTTTCTCTCTAAAGGCGTCATGTGAATACGATGAAAAGTTTTATTATCTTTTAAATAATGTCTTAATAAAAAAATTAAACTTCCAGCTATAATTAATCCAATAACAGGAGATAGTATTAAAGATAAAAAAACATTAGTCATTTTAGGAATATTTAATGCATTTACTAAAGAAGAATTTGTAATAATTGCATTAGTTAAACCTATTCCAATGATGGCTCCAATAAGAGCATGTGAACTTGATGCAGGTAAACAAAAATACCAAGTAGATAAATTCCAAATTATAGCTGCTAGTAACATTGAAAAAATCATAGCAAGCGCGTTTTTAGAAGTAGCATTTAATAATAAATCATTTGGTAATAAATGAACAATGGCATAAGCAACAGTTAAACCTCCTAGTAAAACTCCTAAAAAATTAAATACACCAGACATTATGACCGAAGTATACGCAGACATAGCTCGAGTATATATTAAAGTAGATACCGCATTTGCTGTATCATGAAAACCATTGATAGCTTCGTAAAATAAAATAAATAATAAAGCTAAAAAAACCAACAAACTATGATTCAAATCAGAATAAGAAAATAAATATAGCATAATCTTTAAGCCATTTTGATGAATTGAACTAAGTTTATTATCTGTGAGAAACTATGTTTGAGGAAAGAAAAATATAAATTATATTTTATATAAATACAATTTATTTTTAAATCAAATAAAAAATCTTATTTTATGAATTGATTTTTTTTAATGTATAAGACAAAATAATTCCTATAAATAACATAATTATAATAAAAATAGAAATACCAGGCCACTTTAAATAAAACCAAAAAAAACCTCCAAATGTACCAAAAACACTCGAACCTAAATAATAAAAAAATAAGTATAAAGAAGTAGCTTGTACTTTAGCAGTATTAGTATGTGAACCTATCCAACTACTTGCAGTAGAATGAGATGCAAAAAAACCACTAGAAAATATTATTAAACCTAATATTATTATTAATAATTGATTATATTGTGTTATAAAAACACCTATTATCATTAATAAAATCGATGCAATTAAAATATCATTTCGATGGTATTTCTCAATTAATATTCCAGCTTTAGGAGAACTATAAACTCCAGTTAAATAAATAATAGAAAGGAATCCTATACTAGAATGGCATAAAAAAAATGGTTCTAATATCAAACGATAACCAATATAATTAAAAACAGTTACAAAACTACCCATTAATATAAAACCTAATAAAAATAATATTAACAGTGCTGGTTTTTTTAATTGCAAGAAAAAAAGATGTAAAAAATTACGAAAATTAATAGGAATAGAACAAAAATTTTTAGATTTTGGTAAAAAATATAAAAAAAAACAAGATGATATTAGTGAAAATAAACCAATTATTAATAATGCAACATGCCAAGAAAATTTTTCAGTTATAATACTAGTCAAGAGTCTTCCTGAACATCCACCAATAGTGTTTCCACTAATATACAAACCCATACATAAAGACAATGAGTTAGGATGAATTTCTTCACTAATGTACGTCATAGCCACAGTAACAACACCACTTAATGCTAAACCAGTTAAAGAACGTATTAAAACAATACTTGTCCAACTACTCATCATAGAACATATAATAGTTAACAGAGTGGCTATAATTAAAGAAGCAGACATAATTATTTTTCGACCAATTACATCAGATAATGGTCCAGTAAATAACATTCCTAATGCCATAGTTACAGTTGCAGCAGAAAGAGATAAACTGCTTTCTGCAGGAGTTAAATAAAATTGTTTAGAAAAAATTGGCAAAATAGATTGCACACAATATAAAATAGAAAATGTAGAAAATCCACCTGCAAAAAGAGCTAAAATGACTTGATGAAATTCTTTTGTATTTTTTTTGATATATTGTTTTTTTAACGTTTTGTATTTATGTTTTAATAAAATCAAAATATATCCTCTTTTTCAGTAAAATAATTTTTATATATGTATATAACCATCATAAATAAGTTCTGCAGGACCTATCATATAAAGAGGATATCCAAAACCTTTCCATTGTATAATTAATTTTCCACCTAACAATTCTACTTCAACATTATTAGAAAGAATTTTTTGTGCTATACCAATTGCAACTGCTGCACAAGCACCACTACCACATGATTGCGTTTCACCTACATCACGTTCGTATACTCTTAATTTAATATAATTTTTATTTACAACTTGCATAAAACCTACATTAATTTTTTTTGGAAAAATTGAATTTTTTTCTATATTTTTACCAATAATTTTTACTGGAGCATTTTTAATGCATTCTACTTTAATAACACAATGAGGATTTCCAATAGAAACTAAACTACAAATTAAATTTTCATCAATAAGTGTTATAGAAAATTTATTATTTAATATAATATTAGACAATAATAATTTATAATATGTAAAATCAGGTTCATTCATATTAACTTTAATCATATTATGAGATATAAACTCTATGATTAATGGTTTTGTTTTTGTACTAACACAAATTTTTTTTTTATTAGTCAAACCTTTTAATAATAAAAAAAGACCAAAGCATCTTGCACCATTACCACATTGTTCTACTTCATTTCCATTAGAATTAAAAATTCGATAATGAAAGTCAAATGCAACATTATTTGATTTTTCTACTAATAATAATTGATCAAAACCAATTCCAGTATGTCGATTAGATAATTTTTTTATTGTTGAAGAAGATAAAAAAAAACTATTTTTTATACAATTGATAATTATAAAATCATTTCCTAAACCATGCATTTTAGAAAAATTAATTTTTTTTTTATTTCTATAAGATAAATTCATGTTTTTCCTGAATAATCATTTAATAATTTTAGAAAATATTTATTTTTAATATTAAATATAAGAATTTATTAAGATTAATTACAAATTTGATTAATATTATTAAATCTGATATTTAAATAAGAGTATACTTATTATATACAAAGTTAATTATTTTTGTTTTTATAATTTGTTATAATAAAAATTAACAATCAAGGGTATTTTATGAAAAAAAAAAGTAATAATTTTTATATGTTAGTAAACAACTTATTTCTAAAAATAGAAGATAATTTAAATTTATATGATAATGAAATTGATATTGATTATGAAATTCAAGATTATGTCATGACTATCACTTTTTCAAAAGGCAATGTAATTATTATTAATAAACAAGAATCATTAAAACAAATTTGGTTAGCTACAACATTAAATGGATATCACTTTAATTACAAGAAAAATAAATGGATTTGTAATCGTACTAATAAGAATTTTTGGGAAATATTTCAAAATGCATGTTCTCTTCAATCTAATAAAAATTTAATTTTTTATGATAATTAATATTTATTAAAAATAAAAATTTTCTATATATAAATAAAAAAATATATCCATGTTCATATGAATCGTAATATGAAAAACAAAACGTTAAGAATTGCGACTAGAAAAAGTCCTTTAGCTTTAGAGCAAACTAAATATGTTCAAAAAAAAATATTATCTTTATATCCAAATTTAAATATAAAATTAGTTCCCATCGTTACTCATGGAGATAATATTCTAAATAAATCTCTCTCAAAAATTGGTGGAAAAGGATTATTTATTAAAGAATTGGAACTAGCTCTTCTTGAAAACAAAGCAGATATTGCTATTCATTCAATGAAAGATCTTCCAGTAAAAATTACAAAAGAACTATGTTTAGTTAGTATATGTAAAAGAGGAAATGCTTTAGATACATTAGTATCAAATCATTATCAATCAATTAATCAATTACCTAAAGGTGCAATAATTGGTACGTCTAGCTTAAGAAGACAATGTCAATTAATCACTTATCGACCAGATTTAATTGTTTCTCCTTTACGAGGTAACATAGAGACAAGAATAGCTAAATTAGATGCAGGACAATATGATGCAATTATTTTAGCTACAGAAGGATTAAATCGATTAAGTTTAAAACATAGAATTACTCAAATAATACCTGCAGAATTATCTCTTCCTTCATGTGGTCAAGGTGCTATTGGTATCCAATCTAGAATACATGATAAAAATGTTTTATTTTTTTTATCTCGTCTTAATCATATTAATACTTTTATTGAAATTAATGCAGAAAGAGCTTTTTGTCGAAAATTAGAATCAGGATGTCAAATTCCTATTGGAAGCTATGCTATTTTAAAAAAAAATAAAATTTGGCTTAGAGGATTAGTAGGATCTCCTAATGGTAAAATAATATTAAAAGGAGAAAGAACAGGTTTGTGTGATACAGGAGAAATAATGGGATATTCATTAGCTGATGAATTATTAAAAAATGGAGCTAAAAGTATTCTTAAAAATCTTTATTTAAAATCATCTTATTACATATGAAAATATTAGTGATGCGTCCTTCTCCTGTAGGAGAAGAATTAGTAAAAAATTTAAATAATATAGGTATACCTGCTTGGCATTTTGCTTTATTTGATTTTTATCCAAGTTTTAGTTCAATTAGTTTATCAAAAAAAATAAATGAATTATATAAATCAAATATTATTTTAGTTTTTTCCAAACAAGCTGTTTATTATACAAATATTTATTTAATTAATAACAATTTAACATGGCCAACTGGTCCTCGATATTATGCTATTGGTAAAAAAACAGCTTTTCTTTTATATAAAACTATTAAAAAAAAATTATTTTTCCTAAAAACAAAGAAAATAGTGAAGGTTTATTAACGATTTTAAATAAACATAAATTACAAAATAATAAAATTGTTTTATTACAAGGAGAAAACGGAAGAAAATTAATAGAAAAAAATTTAAAAAATAAAGGTTTAAAAATTTCTGTAATAGAATGTTATAAGAGAGTTTTAAAAAATGTAAATGGAAATATAGAGACAAAAAAATGGCGTTCATATGAAATTAATACTTTAATAGTAACAAGTAGTGAAATACTATATCAATTAAAAAATATTATTTCTAAGAAAAATCAAATTGATTGGTTATTGAAATGCAAGATTTTTGTTGTTGGAAAAAGATTATTTCAAATAGCAAAAGAATTAGGTTGGAAAGATATAATTGTTTTGAATAATGCAAATAATGCATCTTTTTTTAAAACAATTAAAAAAATGTATTTCAAAAGTTAATTTTTGGTCGGCGAAAGAGGATTTGAACCTCTGACCTACTGGTCCCAAACCAGTTGCGCTACCAAGCTGCGCTATTCGCCGTTTTTATAAATATATTTTTTGGGGTGGCTAATGGGATTCGAACCCATGACCACTGGAATCACAATCCAGCACTCTACCAACTGAGCTATAGCCACCACAAATAAAAAAATATTTTTACTACTGATACATATGCGCTCGACAGGATTTGAACCTGACACCTCTACCTTCGGAGGGTAGTGCTCTATCCAAATGAGCTACGAGCGCATTAATATAACAAGTTAGATTTTAAGATTAATCATCTTGAATGTCCAGCTTTTTTTTATAGAAATTTAAACAAAATAATGTTGTTACAGTTAATTATAATTGTTTTTATTTCAAAAATAAAATATTATAAATTATTTTAGTAAGATAATTTATATGTTATTAATTTATAATATAAATTTTTTAAATATTTATGAACGTTTCATCATATCAAAAAATTCATCATTAGTTTTAGTCATTGAAAGTTTATTTAACAAAAATTCCATTGCATCAATTTCACTCATAGGATGAATAATTTTTCTAAGAATCCACATTTTTTGAAGTTCATCTGGTAAAGTCAATAGTTCTTCTTTTCTTGTTCCAGATCTATTATAATCAATAGCTGGAAAAACACGTTTTTCTGCAATTTTTCTAGATAACGGTAATTCCATATTACCTGTTCCTTTAAATTCTTCATAAATAACTTCATCCATTTTCGAACCTGTATCTATTAAAGCAGTTGCAATAATTGTTAAACTTCCTCCTTCTTCCACATTACGCGCAGCTCCAAAAAAACGTTTAGGTCTATGCAATGCATTAGCATCAACGCCTCCCGTTAAAACTTTTCCTGATGCTGGTACTACTGTGTTATAAGCACGTGCTAAACGAGTAATTGAATCTAGTAAAATAATAACATCTTTTTTATGTTCTACTAATCTTTTAGCTTTTTCGATTACCATTTCGGCTACTTGAACATGTCTTGAGGCAGGTTCATCAAAAGTAGATGCTACCACTTCTCCTTTAACCAATCTTTGCATTTCAGTTACTTCTTCTGGTCTTTCATCAATTAATAAAACCATTAAAACACATTCTGGATGATTGTATGCAATACTTTGTGCAATATTTTGAAGTAATATTGTTTTTCCAGCTTTTGGAGGAGCTACAATTAATCCTCTTTGTCCTCTTCCGATAGGAGAGGCTAAATCTAATACTCTTGCTGTTAAATCTTCAGTTGAACCATTTCCACGTTCCATTCTTAATCTAGAATTAGCATGTAACGGTGTTAAATTTTCAAATAATATTTTACTTCTTGCATTTTCAGGTTTATCATAATTGACTTCATTGACTTTAAGTAGAGCAAAATATCTTTCACCTTCTTTTGGAGGTCTTATTTTTCCAGAAATAGTATCACCTGTTCGTAAATTAAATCTACGAATTTGACTAGGAGAAACATAAATATCATCAGGACCAGCTAAATAAGAACTATCAGCAGAACGTAAAAAGCCAAATCCATCTTGTAGTATTTCTAAAACACCGTCTCCAAATATATCTTCTCCACTTTTTGCATGTTGTTTAAGGATGGCAAAAATAATATCTTGTTTACGCATACGCGCTAAATTTTCCAACCCCATTTTTTCACCAAGAGTAATTAATTCAGAAACTGGTAGATTTTTAAGTGCGGTAAGATTCATAATGGTGGGTTCTTAGTAAAATCGGGGTAAATCTCGAAATAATAATTATTATATATTTTTAAAATTTATTATTAAATTTTGAATTAAATTTTTATATTTTTATTAACATAGTATTAATTAATATTCTCGTCTAAAAATTCTTTAAGTTGTAATTTAGAAATTGCTCCAACTTTAGTAGCAAGAATAGCACCGTTATGAAAAAGTAATAATGTAGGAATACTTCTAATAGAATACATTGGAGCAATATTGGGATTTTTTTCAATATTTAATTTTCCAAAAACAATATTTTTATTAGAATATTCTTCTGCTATTTCTTCTAAAATAGGAGCTAAAATTTTACAAGGATTACACCATTCAGCCCAAAAATCTACCAAAAAAAAACATTTTGATTTTAAAACTTTTTCTTCAAAATTTTGATTCGTTAGTTCAATTAATTTATTCATTGTAATATATTTGCTCAATATGAAAATTTAAAATAAATATAAGTTTTATTCATATGCAATTTAAAAGTGCATTGCTATGATAATATCATTTTTATTTTTTTTTTTAAACTAAATTTAAAAAATTTTATTAAAAATAATTTTTTATTTTTTTAATATTTTTTTTAAGTTTTGTATTTTTAGTTTGTTTTTTTCAGTATTTTTTAAAGATTTTTTTAAAAGTATATCATTTTCCCATTGTAGATCTTCTTTTGGTAGTTCAAGTAAAAACCTACTAGGTAACATATTTAATTTTTGTCCATATTGCATTCGATTCGAAGAATAGGTAAAAAAAAGTTGTTTTTTTGCTCTAGTCATTCCAACATATGTTAAACGTCTTTCTTCCTCTATTTTGTTTTCATTAATACTTTTTTGATTAGGTAAAATTCCTTCGCACATGCCTACTATAAAAACTGAAGAAAATTCTAATCCTTTAGAAGCATGCAAAGTCATTAACTGTACTTGATCTTTCTCATCTTTTTTTGTATTTTCTTCAGAAATATCACGAAGTGTCATTTGTATTACAATTTGTGATAAGCTCATTGGCTTGTCAAATTCATTTCCTTTAAGCATACTTTTAAACCATTTTGATAATATTTTTATATTATTAATACTCATTTGAATTTTATCTGGTTCTTCTAAAATTTTAATTAACCATTCTTTGTATTTAATATCATTAATAATTTTATCTATGATATTATATGGTTCTATGTTAGATGATTTAACAAAGCTTTTTATTAATAAAATAAATTTTTTTATTTTAGTAATCGTTTTTTCTTTTAAAATATTTTTTATTTCTTCATCGTTGCTTAATTGAAATAGACTTTTATTTTGTTTTTTTGCAAATTGTTCTAATTTGTTTAATGTAATTTTACCTATTTTACGAGAAGGTGTATTTACAATTCTGATAAATGCATAATTATCATGTGGATTAATAATTATACGAAGATAGCTTAATAAATCCTTAATTTCAAGACGAGAAAAAAATGATGAGTTTTCAGAAATATTATATGGAATATTTTTTTTTATTAAAATTTTTTCAATAATTCTAGATTGATAATTGCCACGATATAAAATAGCATAATCTTGATATTTATTTTTTTTTATAATATGTTGAAATATAATTATATTTGCTATTTTTTCTGCTTCATTTTCTTCATTTTTACCTATGATGATATTGATATGTTTACCATATTTTAATTTAGAAAATAATTTTTTATTTAAAAAATGTATGTTATGAGAAATTAGACTATTAGCTGCTTTTAATATTCTTCCTGAAGAACGATAATTGTGTTCCATTTTTATAATTTTAATATTAGGAAAATCTTTGTTTAATAAAAAAATGTTTTTAGGATTTGCTCCTCTCCAAGAATAAATAGATTGGTCATCGTCTCCAACTAATGTAAAATTATTATTAGTGAGTGTTTTAAAAAACTCATATTGACTATTATTAGTATCTTGATATTCATCTACTAATAAATAAGAAATCTTTTTTTGCCAATAATTTTGTATTTTTATATTTTTTTTTAATAATAATGTTGGAATGCAAATTAAATCATTAAAATCTAATATATTAAGTTCACAAAGATAATGATGATATTCATCATAAATAGATGCATAATTCTTTTCTATATCTGATTTTGCTAGTAATTTAACATCTAAGGGAGTGAGAAATCTATTTTTCCAACAGGAAATCATAAAATTAATTTTTTTTAATGATTTTATATCATGCTTTAGATCTTTTTTACATATTTTTTTTAGTAACATTATTTGGTCTTTTTCATCAAATAAAGTGAAATTTTCAGTAAACTTTAAAGAATTGATTTCTTTTTTAATAATTTTTAATCCTAATGAATGAAAAGTAGAAATAATCATATTCTTTATTTTAGAAATATTTAAATGTTTTGAGAGTCTTATTCTCATTTCACGGGCTGCTTTATTTGTGAAAGTTACTGCTGTAATATTATTAGGATTTATTTGACAATGATCAATTAAATAAATTATTTTATTAATAATTACTTTAGTTTTACCAGAACCAGCCCCTGCTAAAATTAAACAGGGACCGTTAATTAATTCAATCGCTTTTTTTTGAGAAATATTTAGAGACATAAAATATTAATTGTTTAGTTGATGAAAATATATAATATTTAGATGTATAGACATGTTATTTTTATTGTGCTACGTTAATTTTTTTAATTTTTTTCATATAATTTCTTAATTTATATCCAATTATTTCAATTGGATGATTACGAATTTTTTCATTTATTTTATATAATTCTAAATTATCTATTTCATTGTTAGGATATGAACAACCAAGAACATTTTTTTCAAGATTTAATATAAATTTTTTCAAAATTGGATAAGCAGATTCAGAAAAAAGATAATTTCCATATTCAGCAGTATCTGAAATAACCATATTCATTTCATATAATTTTTTTCTTGCAATAGTATTAGCAATTAATGGTAATTCATGAAGTGATTCATAATAAGCAGATTCGGCCATAATACCTGTTTCAACCATCTTTTCAAAAGATAATTCAATACCAGCTTTTAAAATTGCGACCATTAATGTACCATGATTATAATATTCTTGTTCTGGTATTTTATGTTCATAATAAGGTGCTTGTTCGAAAGTAGTATTTTTTGTCTTATATCTCCAATTTAATAATTTTACATCACTGTTTTTCCAATCTTTTATCATATCATTGGAGAACTGACCTGAAATTATATTGTCCATATGTTTTTGAAACAATGGTGATAAAATCTTTTTAATCATTGTAGCGATTTTATAAGCCTTTATTTTTGATGAATTAGATAAACGATCCATCATTAAAGTAATGCCACCATGTTTAAGTGATTCAGTAATAGTTTCCCAACCATATTGTATTAATTTTGCAGAATATGCTGGATTATAATTTTCTTTTATTAATTTTTCATAACATAATAGTGAAGCAGTTTGAAGCATTCCACATAAAATTGTTTGTTCTCCCATTAAATCCGATTTTACTTCAGCTATAAAAGAAGATTCAAGTACACCTGCACGATGTCCTCCTATAGAAAAAGCCCAGGATTTTGCAATTTCAAATCCTATTCCTTGAATATCGTTTTCACAATGTACTGCAATTAATGTAGGAACACCAAATCCTCTTTTATATTCTTCTCTAACTTCTGTTCCAGGACATTTTGGAGCAACCATTATAACAGTAATATCATTTCTTATTTTTTCACCCATTTCTACGATATTAAAACCATGTGAATAGCCTAAACAAGAATTTTTTTTCATTAGTTTTTGTAATTCTTGAATTACATTGCTATGTTGTTTATCAGGTGTTAAATTAATTACCAAATCAGCTTGAGGTATTAATGATTCATAATCATTTACTTCAAAATTATTTTTAGTAGCGTTTATCCAAGATTTATTTTTTTTTAAAATACTAGTTTTTTTAAGTGCATAAGAGATATTTAATCCTGAATCTCTCATATTTAAGCCTTGATTTAAACCTTGAGCACCGCAACCAACAATGACTATTTTTTTGTTTTTTAAAATATCATTTTTATTATTAAATTCTTCTTTTTTCATAAAACGACATTTTTTTATTTGATTAATTTGTTGACTAAAATTTAATGTATTAAAATAATTCATAATAGTAGACCTATGTTAAAAATATATTTTTGTTTAATGTTAAATGTTAGATATTTTTTTATAATCCCTAACAGCTCCTTGGTCAGCACTTGTAGCAAAAAATGCATATGTTTTTAAAGCAGAAGAAACATTTCTTTTTCGATTATAAGGTTTATAAGCTAAAGATCCTTTTGATTTTTCTTCAACAATACGATGGGATAATTCTTTATCTGTTATTTCTAAGTTAATTGTTCTATTAGGAATGTTTATATTAATAATATCGCCATTTTTAATTAAAGCAATTAAACCTTTATTAGCTGCTTCTGGTGAAATATGTCCTATAGAAATTCCAGATGTACCTCCTGAAAATCTACCATCGGTAATTAATGCACATGTTTTGTCTAAATTTATAGATTTTAAATATGTAGTGGGATATAACATTTCTTGCATGCCTGGACCTCCTTTAGGTCCTTCATAACGAATAACAATAACATTGCCTGGTACTATTTTTTTATTAAGTATAGCGTGAACTGCTTCTTCTTGACTCTCATAAACAACAGCAATTCCAGAAAAAATATAGTTTTTTTTATCTATTCCAGCAGTTTTTACTATGCAACCATTTTTTGCTATATTTCCATATAAAACAGCTAATCCTCCATTTTGACTATAAGCATTATTACAAGAACGAATACAACCGTTCTCACGATCGTAATCTAATTTTTTCCATCTAAAATTCTGAGAATATCCTTGTGTTGTGCGAATTCCACCCGGTCCTGCTTTAAACATTTTAATTACATTTGAATTTTTTGTTAATAAAATATCATACTCATTTAAAGTGTTTTCTAAATTAAGTTGTAATATATTATTCGTGTTTTTATTTAATAGATTAGAACGATTTAACTCTCCTAAAATTGCCATAACACCACCAGCACGATGTACATCTTCAATATGATATAAAGAGGTACTTGGTGCTACTTTGCATATATGAGGTGTTTTTCTAGATAATTTATTGATATCAGACATCTTGAAATTAACTTTGCCTTCTTGAGCTGAAGCTAATAAATGCAATATAGTATTAGTTGAACCTCCCATTGCAATATCTAATATCATTGCATTTTCAAAAGATTCTTTATTTGCAATATTTCTTGGTAAAATTGTTTTGTTATTTTTTTTATAAAATTCTTCAGTAATATTAACTATAATTTGAGCAGATTTTATAAATAGTTTTTTACGTTCTATATGAGTAGCTAATAATGTTCCGTTTCCAGGTAAAGATAAACCCATTGCTTCTGTCAAACAATTCATAGAATTAGCTGTAAACATTCCTGAACAAGAACCGCATGTAGGACATGCAGAAAGTTCAACTTTTTTTATAAAATCATCTGATTTTTTAGCATTGCCTCCATGAATAATCGCATCAACTAAGTCAATTTTTATTGTATTATTATTCTCTTGTATTTTTCCTGCTTCCATAGGTCCGCCAGAAACAAAAACTGATGGAATGTTTAAACGTAAAGACGCCATTAGCATGCCTGGTGTTATTTTATCACAATTCGAAATACATATCATTGCATCAGCGCAGTGAGCATTTATAACATATTCTATTGAGTCTGCAATCAATTCACGAGAAGGTAAAGAATACAACATTCCTGTATGGCCCATAGCTATTCCATCATCTATTGCAATAGTATTGAATTCTTTTGCAATTCCACCTGATTTTTCAATTTCTTTAGATATGAGTTTTCCAACTTCTTGTAAATGTATGTGTCCTGGAACAAATTGAGAAAATGAATTAACCACTGCAATGATTGGTTTTTTAAAATCTTCATCTGTCATGCCCGTAGCACGCCAAAGTGCTCTTGCTCCGGACATATTTCTGCCATGTGTAGTTTTAAAAGAACGATATTTAGGCATGTAAAGAACTCCAGAAAAAATAATAATTTTTAAAATTAGCATTTAATATAAATTCGTTAAAAATATGTTTGATCATAAAATTTTAAATGAAATGTAATTTTTTAAAAAATTATTTTAAAAAGCAGGAATTATATTCTTGATATAATTATAAATTGATATTGATTTATTTTTTAATAAATATATAAAATGTTATTAAAAATTTTTCAATTATTGACGTTTTTCAGGGGTGGAAGGATTTGAACCTACAACTTTCGGTTTTGGAGACCGATGCTCTACCAAATTGAACTACACCCCTAATAATATTAGCATTATTATGATAATAATGATTATTATGATAATCCAAATAATAGAAAAAGTCTAGTATGTATTATATAATTTTTTAATTATAAGTTTTATTGTTTTTAAGTATAAAATACCATTAAAATACATAGATAAATTAGAATTTTATCTTTTGAGGTAAAAATTAATTATGAAAACTCCAATTTATTTGGATTATGCAGCAACTACACCTGTAGAATTAGCAGTTACAAAAAAAATGATGAATTATTTAACAATCAATGGGGTATTTGGAAATTCTGCCTCACGTTCTCATAAATTTGGTTGGGATGCAGAAGAAGCTATTGATATTGCACGTAATCAAATATCTGAATTGATTGGTGCGGATTCTCGAGAAATTGTTTTTACTTCTGGTGCTACTGAATCTAATAATTTAGCTATAAAGGGAGCCGCCTGCTTTTATAAAAAGAAAGGTATGCATATTATTACTAGTAAAACAGAACATAAATCTGTTTTAGATACTTGTAGATATCTTGAAAATGAAGGCTTTACCTTAACTTACCTTACACCTAAAAATAATGGTATAATAGATTTAAATGATTTAAAAAGAAATATTAAAAAGGATACTATCCTGATATCTATAATGCATGTAAATAACGAAATCGGGATTATACAAGACATAGAAGGTATTTCAAAAATTTGTCGGAATAATGGTATTATATTCCATGTTGATGCAACTCAAAGTGTAGGAAAAATTGCTATTGATTTAAAAAAAACATCTATAGACCTAATGTCTTTTTCTGCTCATAAAGTCTACGGCCCTAAAGGCATTGGTGGTCTTTATGTTCGTCGAAGACCACGTGTACGTTTGTTAGCATTAATTCATGGAGGAGGACATGAAAGAGGAATGCGTTCTGGAACTTTACCTGTTCATCAAATTGTAGGAATGGGCGAATCATTTATGCTTGCACAAAAAAAAATAAAAAATGATTTTGCTTATTTAACAAATTTAAGAAATTATCTTTGGAATGGTATTAAAAATATAGAAGAAGTTTATTTAAATAGTGATTTAAAACAAGGAGTTCCGCATATTTTAAATGTTAGTTTTAATTATATTGAAGGTGAATCACTGATTATGGCTCTTAAAGATTTAGCAATTTCTTCTGGTTCTGCTTGTACTTCTGCTAGTTTAGAACCATCTTATGTTTTAAAAGCTTTAGGTATTAAAGATGATTTAGCGCATAGTTCTATTCGTTTTTCTATTGGACGATTTACTACAGAAGAAGAAATTGATTATACAATAAAATTAATTCATAAATCTATAAAAAGATTACGTGAATTATCTCCTCTTTGGGAAATGTTTAAATCAGGAGTTGATTTAAATAGTATAGAATGGGATCATAGTTAATTATTTTTAGAATTTAAGGTGGTATTAAATGGCATATAGTAAAAAAGTAATGGATCATTACGAAAATCCTAGAAATGTCGGGTCTTTTTCTAATTCAGATATTAATGTAGGAAGTGGCTTGGTAGGAGCTCCTGCTTGTGGAGATGTAATGAAGTTGCAAATTAAAGTAAATGATAAAGGTATTATTGAAGATGCATGTTTTAAAACATATGGTTGCGGTTCTGCTATTGCATCAAGTTCATTAGTCACCGAATGGGTTAAGGGTAAATCTATAACAGAAGCTGAAACAATTAAAAATACAACTATAGTAGAAGAGTTAGAATTACCTCCAGTCAAAATTCATTGTTCTATTTTGGCAGAAGATGCTATTAAAGCTGCTATTGCTGATTATAAAAGCAAAAAGATTTAAAATTTTTTTATGATTATTTAGTGTTGAAAGAAAGTATTCTTTCAACATGCAAGTTAGTTTTTCTATGTTTACTATAATAATTTATTCAGGTGTTTTATGAATTATTTTGAACTATTTAATATACCAAAAAAATTTAAAATTAATAAAAATTTATTATCCAAAAATTATTATCAATTACAGTTAAAATTTCATCCCGATTTATTTATAAATCATTCCTCCTTTGAAAAGAAAATAGCTTTAAAAAAATCAATAGAGATTAATAAAGGTTATAATACTCTAAAAAATTTTTTAAGTAGGGCAATATATTTGCTGAATTTATATAATTTTAAAATAAAAAAAGAAGTTATTTTATTAAAAAATAATGATTTTTTAATTCAATACTTTTCTTTATATGAAGAATTAGATTTTTTAAAGAAAAATAGTTTTCAGAAATTTCAAGTAAATTTTTTTTTTGAAAAAATAGAAAAAAAAATTAAAAAATATGAAAAAAAAATTGAAATAGAATTTAAAAATAAAAATTTTGAAAAAGTAGTTCAAATAATAGCTAGATTACTTTTTTTAAAAAAAATTAAATTAACTTTAAGAAAAGAACAAAATATGTATTTAAGATAAAATAAATTAGGATGTTTTTATATGGTTTTCTTAAAAAAAGAAAAAAATGAAAAATTGTTTTTAGGAATTGATCTTGGTACTACTTATTCTTTAGCTTCCACTATAAGAAATAATCGTATTGTTTTATTGTTAGATGATAAAAATCGTTATTTATTACCATCAGTTGTACATTATAAAAAAAACACTATATCTATAGGTTGGTCTGCTTTAGAAAATATCATTAAAGATCCGTCTAATACTATTTGTTCAGTAAAACGTTTATTAGGCCGTTCTATTGAATTTATTAAATATAATTATCCAATTTTACCATACATTATAGAAGAAAAAAAGTCTGGGGGTATTTTTTTTCATACAAATTTTGGTTTTGTAACTCCTGTTGATGTTGCTAGTGAAATTTTAAAATTTTTAATAAAACGAGCTAATTTTTTGTTTAATCAAGAAGTATGTTCAAGTATTATTACAGTTCCAGCTTATTTTGATAATTTTCAAAAACAAGCAATTAAACAAGCTGCGATTTTATCAAAAATTAATCTTATTAAGTTATTAAATGAACCTACAGCAGCAGCAATTGCATATGGTTCTCAAATGCGTAAAAAAGGAATTGTTTTTATTTACGATTTAGGAGGAGGCACTTTTGATGTTTCTATATTAAAATTAAATAAAAATATATTTGAAGTATTAGCTACTAGTGGAAATTCAAACTTAGGAGGTGATGATTTTGATTCAGTTTTAGCAAACTATATTTATAGTAAATCAAATTTGTTAAATAAATGCAATGATTTTTTTCAATCTTCATTATTACAAATTGCAAAAGAAACTAAATTAAAATTAACTAAATATAACACAGTAAAAATATGTTTTTTAAATTGGGAAGGTTTTATTACTAGAGATGAATTTAACTCTTTGATTATAGATTTTGTAAAACAAAGTCTGTTAATTTGTTCTAAACTTCTTCAAGATATTAATTTATCAGTCGATAAAATCGAAGAAGTTATTATGGTTGGAGGATCTACTCGTGTTCCATTAGTATATAAAGAAGTTTCAAAATTTTTTAAAAAACTTCCATTAAGTTCTATAAATCCAGATCAAGTTGTAGCAATAGGTGCGGCTATTCAAGCTAATATGCTTATCGGTGCTAATATAAAAAATAAAAAAATATTATTAGATGTAATGCCACTTTCATTAGGTATTGAAGTTATGGGAGGTTTTGTTGAAAAAATTATTTTTAGAAATACTTTAATCCCTATTTCTAAAACTCAGGAATTTACAACATATAAAGATAATCAAACATCTATTTTAATACATATTGTACAAGGTGAAAGAGCGTTAGTTAAAGATTGTATTTCATTATATCGTTTTATTTTAAAAAATATAAAACCCCAAAAAGCTGGTTTAGTACGTATTTTAGTTACATTTAATGTTGATACTAATGGATTAATTAATGTAAAAATTTCTGAAAAAAATAGTAATCAAGAAAAAAATATCGTTATTGATAATAATATTGTATTAAAGGAACTTAATATTTCTAAAATAGTAGATAATTCTTTAAAATATGCTAAAGAAGATTATTATTTTAGAATTAAAGAAGAAAAAAAAATCGAGTGCATGCATGTTTTAAGAATATTAAATACTGCTCTAGAAAAGGATAGTAAATTAATTACAAAAGAAGAATTAAATAAAATAAAATACCTAGAAAAAAAGCTAAAGGAATCTATTAATCAGAATGATTTATTTTCTATGAAAATAAATTTAAAAAAATTAGAAGAAGAAAGTAAAAATTTCTTTTCATTACAATTGAAAAATGCTATTAGTTTATCTTTAATCAAAAAAGTTTTAAAAGAGAACATATAATGCCTAAAATTTTATTTTTACCTCATAAGATTATATTACCAAAAGGTGGTGAATTTACAGGTAACACGGGAGAAACAATATTAAATGTAGCTCTTCGTAATAATATTAAGTTAGAACACGCATGTGAACAATCATGCGCTTGCAGTACTTGTCATTGCATTATAAGAAAAGGATTTTCATCTCTTTCAGGATGGTCTGAAAAAGAAGATGATATTTTAGATAAAGCTTGGGGACTTGAATCTCACAGTCGTTTGAGTTGTCAAGCAATTATTGGAAATTCTGATATTGAAGTAGAAATTCCTTTATATAGTGTTAATTATGTTAGAGAAAATTAGTTTTTATTTTATATAAGGATTTAAATTTTCTTTAAATTGTATTTGAATAGGTGTTCCCTTTATTTTAAGCGCTTCATAAAAAAAATTAATTAGATATCTTTTATAAGGAGCAGTTAAATATTTAACTTGATTTCCATGTATGATAATCTTAGGAGGATTAGAGCTTCCTAAATGTGCATATTTTAATTTTATTCTCCTTCCACGCACAATAGGTGGTTGATGTTTTTTAATTGCTATATGCATATTTTTTGTAAGTATAGATGTGCTTATTTTTATTTGTGAAGCTTTATATGCTTCATCAATAGATTGAAAAATCTGAAATATTCCTTTTTTATACAATGCTGATATAAAATGTATTCTACAAAAAGAAAGAAATTTTAAATTATTTTTTATTAGTTCTTTTATTCTTTTTTTGTTTACAGAATTGAGTTTATCACATTTATTCACAGCTATAACAATTCCTTTACCTGAATTTAAAATAAAATCAGCTAGCGATAAGTCTTGATTACATACTTCTATATTTGCATCTATAATTAGTAAGACTATATTAGATTTTTCAATAGTTTGTAATGTTTTAATAATTGAATATTTTTGAAAATTATTTAAATTTTTCTTGTTTTTAGAAGCTCCTGCAGTATCAATTAAAATATAACTTTTTAAGTTATATTTTATTGGTATTGAGATGCTATCCAATGTTGTTCCCGGTATATTGCATGTAATCATTCTTTTTTCTTTTACAAGACTATTGATTAAAGTAGATTTTCCTACATTAGGTCTTCCTATAAAAGCGATTTTTATTTTTGATTTTTCTGATTCTACATTTTTATTTTTTGAAATTTTTGTGTTATCTTTTTCATTTTTTAAATTAATTGAAGGATTTAAATATTTTTTTATCAGTTCTTGAATTCCTTGATTGTGACTAGAAGAGATTTGTTGTATTTTTTCAAATCCTAAGGAATAAAACTCATTAATTGAAAGAATATCACGTATACTATCTATTTTATTAATTACGAGAATAGTTTTTTTTTCATATATTCTTATTTTTTTAGCAATTTCAAATTCTTGAGGCATTAATCCTTCTTTAGCATCTACAATAAATAAAATTATATTAGCTTCTTTTATAGCAATTAAAGTTTGTTTGTATGCCTTTTTTTCTATTTCATTTATTGTAATATCTAATCCTGCAGTATCAATTAAAATTCCTTTTTGATTTGATTCGAATTGACAATATCCATATTGTCTATCTCTAGTGACACCTGGATAATTAGCGACCAATGCATTTCTAGTTTTTGTTAACATATTAAATAAAGTAGATTTTCCTACATTAGTACGACCGATTAATACAATAATAGGTGTCATTATAAATCATGCTCTTATGTTAATTGAATATTAATTTTCTTGTATTTGTTCGTTGATTTTCATTTGAATAATTTCTTTAGATGCATTGGAATTTTCAATTAATAAACTGTTTTTCCAAGACTTTATTGCTTCTTTTTTATTTTTCTGATTAATAAAAATATCTCCTTTCATATTTTCAACTATATTTTTCCAATTATCGTCTTTAATATTTTCTAGAATATTCATAGCATTTTGATTTTTAAGATTTTGAATTTCTATTTTAGTTATTCTTAATAGTAAAATATTTTTTAAGTTTTCTTCTTTTGTATATTTTAAGCTGTTTTTTAACTGAATTAAAGCTTTTTCAAAATTGTTTTCTAAAATATATTTTTTTGCTAAACATAAAGACGTTAAAGTTCCATAAATATTTTCATTTTGAATGATGAAATTTTCCGCTTCAATAAAGTTTTTAGAATCTTCTAAATTAATTTTTCTTATAATTTCTTCATATTTAGACGGTTCTTCTTGGTTATATTTAGACGGTTCTTCTTTTTTATGC